>DALZRX010000481.1:0-3440 GCA_032015805.1 Achromobacter sp. | reverse complement strand
CGTGCGCGCGCTGAAGGCGTCGCCCGCCAGCAGCAGCACCACGCGCGCGACCAGCGCCTCGGGGTCCTTGGCAAGGGCGATCTCCGGCTTGTAGGCCGTTTGCAGGTCCTCCCAGCCGCGGTCGGCGTAGATCGCCAGGAAATTGAGGTAGCCGGCGATGCTGGTCTCGTCCGTGATCTGCAGTTCCGGCGCAACCAGGTGCCGCCGGGCCAGTTCAGTGACCGGCGGCACGTAGCGGGGCCGGAAGAAGTTGAATACCGTGGCGGATCGCATCGGGCTCTGCGCCAGCCGGATCGTGTTGTCCGTGGTGTCGGGCATGGCCCATTCGCCGTTGGTGGAGTCCGCTCCGAAGGCGCGGGCCCATCCGGAAAAGCGCAGGATGGGTTCGCGCACCTTGCCCCAATAGGGGGAACCCAGGTTTGGCTGCCGCGCCTCGGGGTCCAGCAGGATGGCGCGCACCACCGCCTTCAGGTTGCCGCGCTGGCCCTTGCCGTCGTCGTTGAAGACGGCGGACACGCGGCCCACATATGCGGGGCTGGGGTTGCTGGTCACCATGCGCTGGATGAGCTGCATGCCGATGAAGGGTCCGACGTTGGGGTGGGCGCTGATGACCTCCATGGCGCGCTTGAGCGACAGGTGTCCATCCGTGCCGGGCGGTATGGCCGCGCCCAGGAAGCGTTTCTCCGACAAGGAGTGCAGCGCGTTGTTCAACGCCATGGGGCGACGGTGGAATTCCACGTCCGTTTCCGGTCCGTTGATGTCCCAGCCCGTGAAGACCCGGGCCAAGCCCTGCACATCGGCGTTGGTGTAAGTTTCCACGGGGGCGCCGTTGACCATCTTGACCGTGCCGTCCTGTTCCAGCACCAGCAGGCCGATGCTGAAAAGCTGCATCACCTCGCGCGCATAGTTTTCATCGGGATGGCGGCCGGTCTTGGGGTCTTCCTTGCGGTTGCCGCGATAGGTCAGCATGCAACCCATCGACAGGTTCTGCGTCACGGCCGTCAGCAGGTCCTGGTAGTTGCCGAGCGCGTGCTTGGCCAGCAGATCCATGAAGCCCGCCGCGCCGAAAAGCGGCCACGATGCCGTAATGGACGACACGCCGACGACGAAGATCTCGGACAGCGAAAACGCGACCCGCGTGCGCACCTGGTCGGGCGCGCTGATGAACTTGCGCCACAGCGTGGATTCCAGGGGCGCGTTGATGCCGTTGCCCTTGAAGGCCTCGGTATTCCTGTTCTTTTGAAGCAGCCAGTCAAAGTGCGTCTGCGACGGCGGCATCGCAAGCTGGGCGTCCAACCAGGCCGCATAGCCGACGCGCACGACGGCGTCGATATCGGCCGGCGTGGGGCCGAACGTCGCCTGCGCCAGAAAGCGCGAGGCCTGGCCGGGGGTAGGGGATGCGGACTGCTGCGCAGCCGCTGACGGCGTAGCGGACATGCGCCAAGCACCTCGTCGAATGCGAAAACCTACGGTACTAAAAGCCCGGCGGTGCGTTCAATACCGTCATTCGGACGAGGGACTACGCCAAATGCATGAGACGGGCGGGCCGTTCGTGTTACACGGACCGCGTGATGCCGCCGTCGATGCGGATGTTCTGGCCGGTGATATAGGAAGACGCCTCCGAGGCCAGGAACGCGATCAGGTCCGCCACCTCTTGCGCCGTGCCGTAGCGGCCCATCGGGATGCGCGCGCGGCGGTCTTCCTTTTCGGGCAGGCTGTCGATGAAGCCGGGCAGCACGTTGTTCATGCGCACGTTGTGCTGCGCGTACTCGTCGGTGAACACCTTGGTGAACGCGGCCAGGCCCGCGCGGAATACGCCGGACGTCGGAAACAGCGCTTCGGGCTCGAAGGTGGCGTAGGTGGAAATGTTGACGATGGCGCCGGACCGCTGCTGCTTCATCACCGGCGCCACCAGGCGCGTGATCCGCACCACGTTGAGCAGGTAGAACTCCATGCCCAGGTGCCAGTCGTCGTCCGTGAGTTCGAGCAGGGGGCCCTTGGGGCCGTGGCCCGCGCTATTGACCACCGCATCGACGCGGCCCCACTTTTGCAGGGTGGCGTCCACCAGGCGGGACAGGTCTTCGGGTGAGCGGTTCGAGCCCGTGACGCCCAGACCGCCAAGCTCCTGCGCCAGCGCCGCGCCCTTGCCGGACGAGGACAGGATCGCCACGCGGTATCCGTCCGCCGCCAGCTTGCGCGCCGCCGCCGCTCCCATGCCGCTGCCGGCCGCCGTGAGGATCGCCACTTTTTCCGTGCTCATGCTCGCTCCAGTCTGGAATTCGGGAGCGGCCATTGTAGGGGCGGGGAGGCGCCCCGCCCAAGGCCCGCGCGGTGCGGCAAGCGCCTAGGGTTTGGCCGCCACCCGCCAGACCACATTGCCCACGTCATCGGCCACCAGGACGCCGCCCTGCCTGTCGATGGCCACGCCCACCGGCCGGCCTTGCGCCTGGCCGGCTTCGTCCAGGAACCCGGTCAGCACGTCCATTGCGGGCCCGCTGGGCTGGTTCTGGTCAAAGGGCACGAAGATCACCTTGTAGCCGCTGCGGGGATCTCGGTTCCAGGACCCGTGCTGGCCCACGAACATGCCGCCGGTAAAGGGTTCGGGCAGCGTTGCCCCGCCCGACCAGGCCAGCCCCAGCGACGCGGTGTGCGGACCCAGCGCGTAATCCGGCACGATCGCCCGCGCCACCAGGTCCGGCCGCGCGGGCTGCACGCGCGTGTCGACGTGCTGGCCAAAATAGCTGTAAGGCCAGCCATAGAATCCGCCGTCGCGCACCGAGGTCATGTAGTCGGGCACCAGGTCGCTGCCCAGTTCGTCGCGCTCGTTGACCGCCGTCCACAGCGTCTTGCCGTCCGGCGCCCACGCCATGCCGACCGGGTTGCGCAGTCCCGTGGCAAAGAGGCGCTTTTCCCCGCTGGCCACGTCCAGTTCCCAGATGGCGGCCCGGCCTTCCTCGATGTCCATGCCGTTTTCGCCGACGTTGCTGTTGGATCCCACGGACACATACAAACGCGAACCGTCCGGGCTCGCGATGAGATTCTTGGTCCAGTGATGGTTCAGGCCGGCGGGCAGGTCGGTCACCTTGACGCCGGGCGCCGTGATGCGGGTCTGGCCCGGTTGGAAGGGATACCGCACGACCGCATCGGCGTTCGCCACGTAGAGCTGGTCGCCGACGAGCGCCATGCCGAATGGCGAGTTGAGTCCCTCAAGCAGGACCGCGCGCGTTTCGGCGACGCCGTCGTGGTCGGCATCGCGCAGCAGCGTGATGCGGTTCGCGCTGACGGTCTTGGCGCCGGCCCGCTTCATTGCCAGCCCGGTTGCCCACTGCTTGATGCCGCCGGGTGCGTCTTCGGGCTTGGGCGGGGCGTTGGTCTCGGCGACCAGCACATCGCCATTGGGCAGCACATGCAGCCAGCGCGGATGGTCCAGCCCGCTAGCG
>DALZRX010000480.1:0-3466 GCA_032015805.1 Achromobacter sp. | reverse complement strand
CCGCCCGTCGAGATTCTAGGAGGCGCCGGGATTTGGCGATATGCCAAGAAACGGGGGGAAAGCGGCGCTATTCCCGGATGCGCCGCCGGGTCCCGGGCAGGCTCGCCGGGACCGGTCGCGTCAGCCCGCCGCCCGCGCCATCCTGACGGCGCCGCCCTGCCCGTCCAGGATGGCCTGGAAACGCGCGTAATCCAGCCCGATGCGCACGGCGCCCCAGTGTTCCGGCCCCAGATAAACAGGCAGGGAAATGTCGTTGACGATTTCCCCGGTGTCGCGCGAATACGTCTGGAACAGTTGAGCGGCCGTGTTGGCGGCCAGCCGGGCGCCGACCGGATCGTCAAAGATGCGCTTGTTGCGCACCCGGACGATATCCACTTTCGGATCCCCCGTCGGCGCCTGCGAAAACCGGCTGTTGTGGGCGGGCGCGTAGCCCCGGTCGTCCACCAGGATCGTGTAGATCGCGCCGGGCACCGCTTCCAGCACACTGTCCAGCAGACGCGTAAGCGGCTCGTCGATCGCCCGGTCGTAGGCTGTGTGATAACGCGCCGGCTCGCTGCCGGCGATGCGCTGGTAACGCCGGTCGAACACATCCACCCCGCGGCGCCGGGCATCGTGCAACAGACCGGCCGCCGCCTCGGCAAACGCTTCCAGCGAATCGGACAGGCTGTCGAACGCCGTATCGCCCGTGCGCATGTCGGCCAGCACTTCCTGCACGCTTTCGGTCTGGCGCCGGATGCGGTCGATTTCGGTCGACATGCTGCCGACCCGCTCCAGCACGTCCGCGCTCAGCGCGGCGATCCGCCCGACCTCCTGGCTCATGCCGTGGTTGGTGGCATCGACCTCCCCGATCGCCTGGACCACATCGCCCACCTGCCGGTTCATGCTGTCGAAGTCGCGCACGAAGCGCTCGAATCCGCCACAGGTGCGGTTCAGCACCGCGCCCGAGGCATCCACATCCTCGCGCAGCGTGCCCGTCTGACGCTGCGTCGACTCGACCAGGTCCAGCATCTCCGACGTGTGGCGGCCGATATCGCCAGTGGCGGTATTGACGCGCTCGGCCAGGCGGCCGACCTCGCTGGCCACCACGGCGAAGCCGCGGCCGGCGTCCCCCGCCCTCGCCGCTTCGACGCCGGCGTTCAACGCGAGCAACTGGGTCTGCAGCGCAATGCCCTTGATTCCCTTGCTGATGTCGCCCACCGACTGCGCGCGCGCGGCCAGTTGTCCCACCACCTCGGTGAAAGCCGCCATCTCGCGCGTCATGCGGTCGACGCGCTCCTTGACCTCGGTCAGCTCGGCCAGCGCCTGCTGCGCCGCATGCAGATTCTGGCCGGAGACCGCGGCAATGTCGCGTGCATGCGTGGACGTGGACGCGGACAGGTCAGCGATCTGTGCCCCGCTGGCGGCCAGCGCTTCGGCCGCCCTGGCCTGCTCGCGCGCCAGCAGCGAGCAGCGCCCCGCCTGAAACTGCGTGCGCGCCGCGTTGAGCGCGATCTCGATGCTGGATTGGCGCACCGTCATGACCCGCAGGCGGATCTGCGCGAGGAACCGGTATAACGGCCATGCGGCCGGGCTGAAAGACAGGGCGCGCTCCGACAGCATCGCGTCGCCGCGATTGAGCCGACGCAACAAGCCCCACATGCCGCCCAGGCGGAATACGGATCTGGCCACAATGAACCTCCTCTCCCTGGCCCGGACCGCCTTCTGTGGGCATCCATGGCCTGGCGCGCAGGGCGCGCCTTGTCTCACGCTGCAAGGCCCCGATTATTGTTGGCAGGAGTCTATCGGCCGGGCAGCGTTTGCGCCCTTAGGGAATACGTCATGAGGTCTCACGCGGGTGTCAGACGCCTGGGCCATGCGGGCGTCTGACACCACGGCGATGTCCGTTGCCGGACATCGCGGGGATCGGGCTTAGAAGCCCAGGCTTGCGAGCAGGTCGTCGACCTGATCCTGGCTCGTGACCACGTCGGTCTTGCCCTGCGGGTTGATCTGCGGACCATTGAGCAGGCTGTTGGCTTCATCGCGTCGCTCTTGCGGCACGTTGTCCAGCAGCACCTGCAGCAGTTCGCGCTCGATCGCACCGACCACGTCCATCATGCGCATGATGACCTGGCCCGTGAGGTCCTGGAAATCCTGCGCCATGATGATTTCCATGAGCTTGGACTGCGTCTGCTGCGTCTGCTTCGGCACGTCGGCCAGGAAGGCGCGCGTGTCCTGCACCAGTTCGCGCGCCTCCGGCATCTCCAGCGGCTGGTCATACCATTGCTGCCAGCGGCCATCCAGCGCCTGGGCCGAACGCGCCATGTTGTCCTGGATCGGACCGGCCTGCTCGGTGGCATTGAGCACCCGGTTGGCGGCCTGCTCGGTCATCTGCGCCACATACCGCAAGCGGTCGCGGGCGTCGGGAATGGCATTGGCCGCGTCCTTGATCGCCTGGTCCAAGCCCAGTTCGCGCATGCTGTCGCGCAGCATGCGGGTCAGCGAGGCGATGCGATGGATAAGGTCGGGCGACTCCGCCGGGTCAACTGTTTCCGTTGAACTCATCGCACACCTCAGCCGCCAATTTTCTCGAAGATCTTGTTCAGCTTTTCTTCCAGCGTCGCCGCGGTGAAAGGCTTGACCACGTAACCGTTTGCGCCGGCCTGGGCCGCGGCAACGATGTTTTCCTTCTTCGCTTCCGCCGTCACCATCAGCACCGGCAGCGAGGCCAGCGACGCGTCGGCACGGATCTGCTTGAGCATCTCCAGGCCATCCAGGTTGGGCATGTTCCAGTCGGAGACCACGAACTGGAAGCCGCCATTGCGCAGCTTTTCCAGACCGATGGCGCCGTCCTCGGCCTCATCCACGTTTTCGAAACCCAGCTCCTTGAGCAGGTTGCGGATGATCCGCCGCATGGTGGGGAAGTCATCCACCACCAGAATCTTCAGGCCCTTGTCTACCATCTTTAACTCCAGAAAAAATTTGCTTGGGATCGATCGTGGCGTCAGCCCGCGTCAAACGCGGTGCCCACGGTCGCCCAGGCGAGTCAGAATGCGTTCGCTCATCGCCGACAACGGCACCACTTCACTTGCAGCCCCGATGGCGATGGCCTCGCGGGGCATGCCAAAGACCACGCAGCTTGCTTCGTCCTGCGCGATCGTGTGCGCGCCCGCCCGGTGCATGGCCAGCATGCCGGCGGCGCCATCCTTGCCCATCCCCGTCAGGATCACGCCAATGGCGTTCTTGCCCGCCGCGACTGCTGCGGAGTTGAACAGCACGTCGACGGACGGACGGTGGCGGTTGACCGGTTCGCTGGCTTCCAGCTCGATGACATAGTTGGCGCCACTGCGGCCCAGACGCATGTGCATCTCGCCGCCCGGCGCCAGGTACACGTGGCCCGGCAGCACGCGCTCGCCATGCACGGCCTCGCGCACGGTCACGGCGCACAGCGCGTCCAGGCGCTGCGCGAACGACCGCGTGAAGCCGGCCG
>DALZRX010000479.1:0-3475 GCA_032015805.1 Achromobacter sp. | reverse complement strand
CGGTCGCGCCGCCCCCGGCAGACGGGGCGGGCGGACCGCGCTACAAGAGCATCTACCAGTCGCTCTCCCAGGACATCAGCTCCGGGCGCTATCCCGTCATGACCCTGCTTCCCACCGAGCACGAGCTTTGCGAACAGTTCGGCGCCAGCCGCCACACCATCCGCGAGGCCATCCGCATGCTGACCGTGGCCGGCGTGGTGTCGCGCCGGCCGGGCGTGGGCACCCGCGTGGAAACGGCGCGCGCCACCACGCGTTTCACGCAACGCATCTCGCAGTTTCCCGACCTCCTGCAGTACGCACGCAACGCGGCGCTGCTGGTGCAGGACGTGCGCACCGTCAAGCTCAGCAAGCGCCTTGCGCAAACGCTGGGCTGCGAACCGGGCCAGCACTGGCTGCACATCAACTCGATCAAGACCCTGGACGATCCGGACGTCGCCGCCGCCTGCACGCTGATCTACGCGGACCCGGCGCACTCCAAGGTGCAGGCCGACGTGAAGTCGCGGATCTCGCTGCTGCGCCTGATCGAAGACCACTTTGGCGACCGCATCACCGAGGTCAACCAGGAGTTCTCCGCCACGCCCATCGGCGCGGCGATCGCAAGACAGCTCCAGGTCGAGACCGGCACGCCGGGCTTCGTCATCACGCGCCGGTACTACGGCGACGGCGGCGTGCTGCTGCTTGCCACCATCACCACATTCCCGCACGACAAGATGAAGTACTCGATGACGCTCAACGTCGGTTGATGCGCGCGGCGGCTCAGGCGGACCGGCCATAGTCCGCGCGCGCCGCCTGGGCGCTGATCTTGCCGTCAGCCAGATCCTGTTCCACCCGTGCCCGCGGCCGCGCCGACGGCGCGCCATAACCGCCGCCCCCCGGCGTCTCGATGCGCACGCTTTCGCCGGCTTCGAGCGCGATATTCGCGGTCTTTGAGAATAGCTCCTCTGCCTGCGGCGTGCCGAAATTGCGGATCAACCGCGCGCGGCGTCCATCGCAACCGCCGTCCACGCCCGCCGCCACGCCAACGGTGTGGCTGTCCGACCGGGCCGAGAACACAATGCCCGGTCCCACGGCGCGGATCTGCTTGGCGATACCCATGCCGCCGCGCGTTCGGCCCGCGCCGCCCGAGTCCTGAATCATCGCGTACTCGTCCATCAACAGCGGATACTCGTTTTCCAGCGCCTCGACCGGCAGGTTCGACGTGTTGGTCATGTGCACGTGCACGGCATCCATGCCGTCCGCATCGAAGCGCGCACCCGCGCCGCCGCCCAGCGTTTCCAGGTACACGAAATGGCCCGCGCGCTCGCGCCAGCGGCCCGAAAACACAATGGCGGGGCAGCAATCGTTGCTGGACGCCATGGTCTTTTCCGGTGGCAGCAGGCCGCGGAAGGCGCCAAAGATCGCGCCGGCCACCTTCTGCGCGGTGATCGAGCGCGCCCCCACCGCAGCGGGGTGTTCGGGGTTGGTGATGGTGCCGACGGGCGCCGACAGCGTGATGGGGTCGAACAACCCTGCGTTGGGCGCCAGATCGGGGTCCAGCAACGCCTTCACCGCGTAGTAGACGCAGGCGCGCAACGCGTTGAACGGCAGGTTCATGGCGCCGCGCGCCTGTTTGCCCGATCCCTCGAAATCGAAGTGCAGATTGCCGGCGCTGACGGTCAGCGTGACCTGGATGGGCACCGGGTCGCCGCCCATGCCGTCGTCGTCCAGGTCGCTGCGGAACGTGTAGCTGCCGGCCCGCAGTTCGGCAATGCGGTTCATGAGCCGCCGCCGGGTGTACGCAATCACGTCGTCGACCGAACGCAGCACCGCCTCCAGGCCCATCTGGCGGATCAAGCCCTGCACCGCGGCCGCGCCACGGCGATTGGTGGCCATCTGTACGCGCAGGTCGAGCACGCGCTCTTCCGGATCGCGGGTATTGGCGCAGATGAGGCGCAGCAGGTCTTCGTCGGTTTCTCCCGCGCGGGCAATGCGGCAGGCCGGGATGCGGATGCCTTCTTCAAAGATCGACTTCAGGCCGCCGGCGATCGAACCGGGCACCGCGCCGCCCACGTCGGAGTGGTGCGCGATGTTGGCGGCGAAAAAGCGCAGCACGCCGTCCCAGAACACCGGCGTGATGATGTTGATGTCGGGCAGATGGCTGCCGTCGGCGAGGTACGGGTCATTGCAGATGTACACGTCGCCGTCGCGGATCGCATCTGACGGAAACGTGCGCAGGATGGCGCGCATGGCGCCGTCCAGCGATCCCAGATGCAGCGGAATCTGCGTGCCCTGCGCAACGAGCCGTCCGCTGGCGTCAAACAGCGCCACCGAGCAGTCCTTGCGCTCCTTGATGTTGGTCGAAAACGAGGCGCGCACCAGCGTGTTGTTCATGTCCTCGGTGATCGACAGCAGGCGGTTGCAGAACACTTCCATGCCGATCGGGTCCGCCAGTGCGGGCGCGGCGTCCGGCGCGGGGGGGGAAATGGAATCAGGCTTGCTCATGCGAGCCTCCTTGCAAACGGATGATGAGGTTGCCGTATTCGTCGACGCTGGCCTCGTGGCCCACGCCGACCACCGTGGTGGAGCTCATTTCTTCAAGCAGCGCCGGTCCCTGAAAACGCGCGCCGGTCGGTACGCGGTCGCGGTCGTAGACAGGCGTTTCCAGCCAGCCCTGCACCGGGCCGAAGTACGCCTTGCGCTGGCCCAACTGCGCGTCCTGCAGCGTGCCCGCCACGTGGCGCGGCGCGAGCGGCGCCTTCACCACCTGCCCCACCGCCTGCATGCGGCAATTGATGATCTGCACCTTGCGGTCGTCCACGGTGTAGCCGTATTCGCGCTCATGGGCCTGTGCAAAGCGCCGGGCGAATTCCGCGTAGCCGCCTGCCCCGGTGTCGTCCAGGCTGACCTGCACCTCGAAGTTCTGCCCCTCGTAGCGGGCGTCGATCGCGCTGTGGCAAACGCGCAGCGCCGGGTCGACCCTTTCCGACTCCAGCCAGTCCCGCGCCTGCTTCGCGAGCCCGTCGAAGATGGCGGTGATGGCGGACCAGGATTCCGCGCTGGCGAGCGAAATCTCGCTCTGTACGAAGTCGAAGGAGATATCGCTGAGCAGAATGCCGCGCGCGCACATCGTGCCGGGCTCCTGCGGCACGATGACGACGGGAATGCCGCATTCCTCGGCTACCTCCACGGCGTGCAGCGGACCCGCGCCGCCGTAGGCGTAGAGGGCGAAGCGCGACAGGTCGTAGCCCCGTTCGGTGGACACCGCGCGGATCGCGCGGCTCATGTTGGCCGCGGCAATGCGCAGGATGCCCTCGGCGGCCGCTTCCATGTCCAGCCCCAGCGGTTCCGCGACACGGCTGCCGATGACCTCGCGGGCCGCGTCCGCAAACACCGGCATCCGGCCGTTCAGCAGGGCCACGGGATTGAGGCGTTGCAACGCGATCTCGGCATCCGTGATGGTCGGCTCCTGGCCGCCGCGGCCGTAGCCCACGGGGCC
>DALZRX010000478.1:0-3476 GCA_032015805.1 Achromobacter sp. | reverse complement strand
CAGCGTCGTCACCGCGCGCGCGTCCACGGCGGCGAGTCCTATGCGTCCATGCAACTTGCCGTGCTGCTGGCCAATCGCAGCGGTCCGCTGACCGCCATCGAATGGTCGCAGGCCTGGGCCCGCGCCCAGGACATGGCCGAGCGTTTCGACGCCACCATTGAAGGCCCCGACCAGCAGGCAGTCCTGGAGCAGGGCGCCCGCCTGGACGACACCTGCGCCGCGCTGGACACCCAGGTTGGCCTGACCCTGTTGCTGGGCTCGGCCCAGCCTGCGGCCGAGGTCCTGGCCGTGGCCCGCGATATCGGTTTCGTCGCCGACGGCAACCGCCTTGCGTGGCCCAACGAGAACGGCGTGGCCCGGTTCACGCTGGCCCGCGCGGACGGCGCGGCCTTTGACGCGGGCATGGGCGGCATCGAGCGCCTGTACCTGCTGCTCGACGTGCCTTGCAGCCCGGCCGACACCCGCGCCTTTGGCCGCATGGTCGACGTGGGCCGCGACCTGGCATCGCGCCTGCGCGCCGAGCTCGTCGACGATCAGGGCAAACCGCTTGCCGACGGCTCCGAAACCGTCATCGACGAGCGCCTGCAGGTCCTGTTCGGCCAGCTCGAACAAGCGGGCCTGCCCGCCGGCAGCGAGCGCGCCCAGCGGGTGTTTGCCTGATGGCCAGCGGGTCCGGCGAGAGTCCGGCGCAAGTCGCGGCGCGGCTGCGCGCCGAGATCGAACAACACAACGTCCGCTATTACGTCTACGACGAGCCCTCCGTCTCGGATGCCGAGTACGACGGGCTGATGCGCGACTTGCAAGACCTGGAGGCTGAGCACCCGGATCTGGTGACGCCCGAATCGCCCACGCAGCGCGTGGGGGCGGCGCCGGTATCCGCTTTCGGCAGCGTGCGCCACGTGGTGCCGATGCTGTCGCTGAACAACGCCTTTTCCGAGGAAGAGGTCGCCGCCTTCGATCGCCGCGTCGCGGATACGCTGCGCGGCGCCGGCATGTTGGGGCCGGCCCAGCAGCCCGACTATTTCTGTGAGCTGAAACTCGACGGCCTGGCCATCAGCCTGCGCTACGAGGACGGCCGCCTGGTGCAGGCCGCCACCCGGGGCGACGGCCAGACGGGCGAGGACGTCACCTCCAATATCCGCACGATCAAGGCGATCCCCCTGCAACTGAAGGGCGCGGCCCCGAAGGTGCTGGAGGTGCGCGGCGAGGTGCTGATGAACCGCGCCGACTTCGAAAAGCTGAACGCGGCGCAGGCCAAGCGCGACGAGAAGATATTCGTCAATCCGCGCAATGCCGCCGCGGGCAGCCTGCGCCAGCTCGATCCCCGCATCACGGCCAAGCGGCCGCTGCGTTTCTTTGCCTACGGCTGGGGCGAGGTCCAGGGCCTGGCCGGTTCGCAGAGCGGCCAGTTCGACGAGGCATCCGCCGGCGCGGCGCAGGCCTCGCAACTGCCCGAGAAATCCCACGGCGCCATGCTGGAATGGCTGGCCTCGCTGGGCCTGCCGGTCAATGTGGTGCATAACCATCGCGCAAGCGGCGCCGAAGGCCTGATGGCGTTCTATGCCAAGGTGGGCGCGATGCGCGCCAGCCTGCCTTACGACATCGACGGCGTCGTGTACAAGGTCGACTCCTTGCCCGCCCAGAAGGTGCTTGGCTTCGTGGCGCGCGCGCCGCGCTTCGCGCTGGCGCACAAGTTCGCCGCCGAAGAGGCCACCACCACGCTGGTGGACATCGAAGTGCAGGTGGGCCGCACCGGCGCCATCACGCCCGTGGCGCGGCTCAAACCCGTGTTCGTGGGCGGCGTCACCGTCACCAACGCCACCCTGCACAACGAAGACGAGATCCGCCGCAAGGACGTGCGCATTGGCGACACGGTCATCGTGCGCCGCGCGGGCGACGTGATTCCCGAGGTGCTGGGTCCCGTCCTGGACAAGCGGCCCGACGGTGCGCGGGAATTCGTCATGCCGACGGATTGCCCGGTCTGCGGGTCGGCCATCGAACGCCTGGAAGGCGAGACCATCGCCCGCTGCACCGGCGGCCTTTTCTGCGGCGCACAGCGCAAGCAGACGCTGTGGCACGCCGCCAGCCGCAAGGCCTTGGATATCGAAGGCCTGGGCGAAAAGCTCGTGGACCAGCTCGTGGACAGCGGCCGCGTCAAGACGCTGGCCGACCTGTACCGCCTGCGTCCGCTGGAACTCGTCGGCCTGGACCGGATGGGCCAGAAGTCGGCCGACAACCTGGTGGCCGCCATCGAAAAGGCGCGGTCGCCCAATCTGTCCCGCCTGCTGTTCGCGCTGGGTATCCGCCACGTGGGCGAAACCACGGCGCGCGACGTCGCGCGGCATTTCGGCAGCATCGACGCCATCATGGATGCCGATGAAGACGCCTTGTCCTCGGTGCCGGATGTCGGACCCGTCGTGGCCGCCTCGATCCGCCATTTCTTTGCCGAGCAGCACAACCGCGACGTGATCGAGCAGCTCAAGGCGCAGGGCGTGAATCCGGTGGCGGAAGCCGCGCCGCAAGGCGATACGCTGGCGGGCAAGACGTTCGTGCTGACGGGTACGCTGCCGAACTGGACGCGCGAAGAAGCGTCGATGCACATCCAGGCGGCCGGCGGCAAGGTCAGCGGTTCCGTGTCCAAGAAGACGGCCTATCTGGTGGCCGGCGAGGATGCCGGCAGCAAGCTGACCAAGGCCCAGGAGCTGGGCGTGCCAGTGCTTGATGAAGACGCGCTGAAGGCGTTGCTGGGCATGTCCTAGCCTGGACGCTGCCGCGGTTGAACGAAGGGCTGCACGCTACCGGCGTGTGGCTCTTTTTTCTTGCTTGCTTGGGGCGGTGCCAGACACCATGGAGAGATGGTCGTCAGCTTTAAGTGGCGTCTCATAGGGTGTCTGGCACCTGAACACGTTGCCGAGCGCGCAAAAAAAACTGCCCGCGATCGGCGGGCAGTTTCTGTGCGGCGCAGGCCTTACTGGATCTTGGCCTTTTCGCGCAGTTGCTTCTGGTAGTCGGCCAGCGTCTGCTGGCGCAGCATTTCTTCGAGCTGCGGGCGGACTTGGTCCATCGGCGGGAATTCGACCGGACGGGTGTCGTCGACCATGATGATGTGCCAGCCGAATTGGGTCTGGACCGGCTTGTCGACCACTTCGCCCTTCTTCAGTTGGGTTACGGCTTGCGCGAACGGCTGCACGTAGTTGGTCGGGGGCGCCCAACCCAGGTCGCCACCCTTTTCGGCGCTACCGGGGTCCTTGGAGTTCTTCTTGGCTAGGTCGTCGAACTTGCCCTTGCTGCTCTTGATCTGGGCCAGCAGGTCGTTCGCCTTCTTCTCGTCTTCGACGAGGATGTGGCGGACCTTGTATTCCATCTTGCCGGCCTGTTCCTTCTTGATCTTTTCGTATTCGGCGGTGACCTGGGCGTCCGTGACCGGGTGCTTGGCCAGGTAGTCGGCCATCAGGGCGCGGACCAGGATGCCTTGG
>DALZRX010000477.1:0-3496 GCA_032015805.1 Achromobacter sp. | reverse complement strand
CCGTAGCGCGCCGTGCGCACGCTGGGATGCGCGCGGCGCAGGGCCGTCAGGCGCCCGACGTAACGGCTGAGCGCGCGGCCGGCATCGCTTTGCGCCTGCGTCCAGTCCAGCCATGAAATGGCGTTGTCCTGGCAGTAGGCATTGTTGTTGCCCTCCTGGCTGTTGCCGAATTCGTCGCCCGCCAGCAGCATGGGCGTGCCGTCCGACAGCAGCACCGAGCCCAGCAACGCACGCTGCACGCGGCCGCGCGTCTCCAGGATCTGCGGATCGTCGGTCGGACCTTCGGCGCCCCAGTTGTGGCTGAAGTTCTCGGAATGACCGTCGTTGCCGTCCTCGCCGTTGGCCTCGTTGTGCCGGCCGTCGTAGCCGACGATGTCGGCCACGGTGAAGCCATCGTGCGAAGCGACGTAATTGACGCTGGACCAGGGCCGGCGATGGCGGCGGTCGAAGATGTCGCGCGACCCGCACAGGCGGGCCGCCATGTCGCCGCGCATGCCTTCGTCACCGCGCCAGAAGCGGCGGGTGGTGTCGCGGAACTTGTCGTTCCACTCCGCGAACCCGGGCGGATGGTTGCCGAGCTGGTAGCCGTCGGGACCGATGTCCCACGGTTCGGAGATGAGCTTCAGTCTGGACAGGACAGGGTCCTGAAGGATGACGTCGAAGAACCCCGAGCCCGGATCGTAGCCATTGCCCTCGCGCCCGAGCGTCACGCCCAGGTCGAAGCGAAAGCCGTCCACCCCGTACGAGGTCGCCCAGTAGCGCAGCGAGTCCGTCACCATCTGCAGCACGCGCGGATGCGACATGTTCACCGTATTGCCGCAACCGGTGTCATTGATGTAGTAGCGCTCCTCGCCGGGCATCAGGCGGTAGTAGCTGGCATTGTCCAGACCGCGCCACGACAGGGTGGGGCCCATCTCGTTGCCTTCGCAGGTGTGGTTGTAGACCACGTCCAGGATGACCTCGATCCCTGCAGCGTGAAGGCGCCGGATGGCCAGCCGCAGCTCATTCGGGTGCTGCATCAGGTAGGTGGGCTCGGGCGCAAAGTAGGACAGGGTGCTGTATCCCCAGTAGTTGCGCAGCCCACGCTCGGTCAGGAAATGATCCTGCAGAAACGCATAGACCGGCAGGAGTTCCACCGCCGTCACGCCCAGCTTTTGCAGGTGCTCGATGAAGTGGGGATCGGCCAGGGCCTGGCAGGTGCCGCGCAGCGGCTGGCGCAGGTCCTCGCGCTGCATCGATGCGCCGCGCAGGTGGACCTCGTAGATCGTCGTGTCGTTCCAGGGCGTGCCGGGCGCCTTGCTGTTGCCCCAGTTGAACGGGACTTCATCGGCCACGATTGCCTTGGGCATGGCGGGCGCGCTGTCGCGCCGGTCGAAGCTCAGGTCCAGCCGCGAATGATTCATGCGGTAGCCAAAGAGCGCGTTGCTCCAGTGCAGCGGCCCGCTCAACTGCCGCGCATAGGGATCCAGCAGCAGTTTGTTGGGATTGAAGCGATGGCCATTCTGGGGATCGTAGGGGCCGTGGGCGCGGTAGCCGTAGACCAGGCCGGGTTGCGCATCGGGCAGGTAGCCATGCCAGATTTCGTCCGTGCACTCGGGCAGGTCGAAGCGGCGCAGTTCCTTGCGGCCCTTGGGATCGAAGATGCAAAGTTCGATGCGCGTTGCGTGCGCGGAGAACACGGCGAAGTTCACGCCGAGGCCGTCGCTGGTGGCGCCCAGCGGTTGTGGCTGGCCGGTGGTGATACGGGTCAGTTGGGACGGATCCATGGGTTTAGCCTTCGTGCATCAGATAAAGGGTCGAGAGGGGCGGCAGGGTGAGCGACAGGGCCTGCGGCTGCCCATGGGCAGCCATGTCGCCGGTGTGAGCCCCGCCCTGGTTGCCCTGGCCGGACCCGCCGTAATGGGACGCGTCGGTGTTCAGCAGCTCGGCCCAACGGCCGGCCTGCGGGACCCCGATGCGGTAATCGTGCCGGGTGACCGGCGTGAAGTTCGACACCGCCAGCACGTGCTGCCGGCCATCGGTGCGGATGAAGGCGACGACGCTGTTGTCCTGGTCGTCGAGGATCGTCCATGCGAAGCCGGACGGGTCGGCGTCGCGCGCGTGCAATGCCGGCACGTCGCGATACAGGCGATTCAGGTCGGCCACCAGCCGCTGGATGCCCAGATGGCCGGCGTGGTCCAGCAGGCCCCAGTTCAGGGTCGCGTCGTGGTTCCATTCGGCGTGTTGGGCAAGCTCGCCGCCCATGAACAGCAGCTTTTTGCCAGGATGCGCCCACATGAAACCGAAGTACGCGCGCAGGTTGGCCAGCCGGGTGGTGTGGTCGCCGGGCATCTTGCCCAATAGCGACCCCTTGCCGTGCACGACTTCGTCATGCGAAAGCGGCAGGATGAAGCGTTCGCTGAATGCGTACACCATGCCGAAGGTGATGTCGTGATGGTGGTAACGGCGGTGGATGGGGTCCTGCGCCAGGTAGCGCAGCGTGTCGTGCATCCACCCCATGTTCCATTTGTAGTGAAAGCCAAGGCCGCCCTCGGAGACAGGCGCGGTCACGCCGGGCCAGGCGGTGGATTCCTCGGCCACCATGATCGCGTCCGGCACTTCGGCGCGCACGGTGTCGTTCAATTCCTGCAGGAACTGGACGGCCTCCAGGTTCTCGCGGCCGCCGTACCGGTTCGGGATCCATTCGCCGGGCTGGCGGCTGTAGTCGCGGTAGAGCATCGACGCCACGGCGTCCACGCGCAGACCGTCAATATGAAAGCGCCGCAGCCAGTGGATTGCGCTGGCGATCATGAAGGCCTTCACCTCGTTGCGCCCCAGGTTGTAGACCATGGTGTGCCAGTCGGGGTGATAGCCTTCACGCGGGTCCTCATACTCGTACAACGAGGTGCCGTCGAAGGCGGCCAGGCCGTGCGGGTCGTCCGGAAAGTGCGCGGGCACCCAGTCCAGGATGACGCCGATGCCGGCGGCGTGGCACTGGTCTATGAAGCGGGCGAAGGCGGCGGGCGGCCCGTAGCGCGCGGTCGGCGCGAACATGCCGAGCGGCTGGTAGCCCCACGAGCCGCCGAACGGGTGCTCCATGATGGGCATCAGTTCCAGATGGGTAAAGCCCATGGCGCGGGCATAGGCGGGCAGTTTGTCCGCCATCTGGTCCCAGGTGCAGACACCCGTTTCGCAGCCCGCCCACGATCCGACATGGACCTCGTATACCGACACTGGAGCGTCGGGAGACTGGCGCGCGCGCCGTTCCCGCATCCAGGCCTCATCGTTCCAGGCGTAAGGCGCGGGGTCGTCCACCACCGAGCCGGTGGCGGGCGCCATTTCGCTGCGCCGTGCCATCGGATCGGCTTTCATGAACTGGTTTCCGGAGCGGTCAGTGATCGCGAACTTGTAGCGGTCGCCTGGCCGGATCCCGGGTATGAAAATCTCCCAGACCCCAGCCGCGTGGCGCAGCCGCATGCCGTGGCGGCGCGCGTCCCAGCCGTTGAAGTCGCCGGCC
>DALZRX010000476.1:0-3503 GCA_032015805.1 Achromobacter sp. | reverse complement strand
GGCCGAACTGAACGCCCGCGCCGATGCGCTGGCGCGGTCGACGGCCGCGCTGCAAACCCGCCTGGCCTCGGCCGGCGCAAAGCGGGGCGCCTGATTCATGTTTCCCTTGCTGCGCCTCTTTCGCATCATCGTCGTCTCGCTTCGCTACGGCCTGGACGAGCTGGTCCTTTCCAGCCTGAATCATCCGCTGGCTACCTGCCTGCTGCGCGTCATGCGCCTGGGCACGCGCCCGCGCTCGCCGCGCGGGCTGCGTCTGCGTCTCGCGCTGGAATCACTGGGCCCCATCTTCGTGAAGTTCGGGCAGGTGCTGTCCACCCGCCGCGACCTGATTCCCGCCGACATCGCCAATGAGCTGGCACTGCTGCAGGACCGCGTGCCGCCGTTCCCGTCCGCACAGGCCGCGGCCTGCATCGAGGTGGCGCTGGGCGCGCCGCCGGAAAAGCTGTTCGCGCAGTTCGACGTGGACCCGGTGGCCTCGGCCTCGATCGCCCAGGTCCACTTCGCGGTGCTGCACGACGGCCGCGAAGTCGCCGTGAAGGTGCTGCGTCCGGGCATGCTCAGCATCATCGAAAAGGACCTGTCGCTCTTGAAGATCGTGGCGCGCATCATCGAGCGCCTGGGCGCGGATGGCCGCCGCCTGAAGCCGCGCGAGGTCGTGGCGGAATTCGACAAGTATCTGCACGACGAGCTGGACCTGGTGCGCGAGGCCTCCAACTGCAGCCAGTTGCGCCGCAATTTCGGCCCCGAATCCGGCCGTGGCGACATGCTGATCGTGCCCGAGGTCATCTGGGAATACACGGCTTCCACCGTCTTCACCATGCAGCGCATGTACGGCATGCCCGTGGGCCAGGTGGAGCGCATGCGCGAGGCCGGCATCGACATTCCGACGCTGGCCCGCACGGGCGTCGAAATCTTCTTCACGCAGGTGTTTACCGACGGCTTCTTCCACGCCGACATGCATCCGGGCAACATCTACGTGTCGGACCGCCCCGACACGCTGGGCAGCTACATCGCGCTGGACTTCGGCATCGTGGGTTCGCTGTCCGAGTTCGACAAGAATTACCTGGCGCAGAACTTCCTGGCCTTCTTCCACCGCGACTATCGTCGCGTGGCGCAATTGCATATCGAATCGGGCTGGGTGCCGCCCGATACGCGCGAGGAAGAGCTGGAGGGCGCGGTGCGCGCCGTCTGCGAACCTTACTTTGACCGGCCGTTGTCGGAGATCTCGCTGGGGCAGGTGCTGCTGCGGCTCTTCCAGACCTCGCGCCGTTTCAACGTCGAGATCCAGCCGCAGTTGGTCCTGTTGCAGAAGACCCTGCTGAACGTCGAGGGACTGGGCCGTCAGCTCGATCCCAACCTCGACCTCTGGAAGACCGCCAAGCCCTACCTGGAACGCTGGATGCGCCAGCGCGTCGGATTCAAGGGCCTGCGGCAAAGCCTGGAAAAAGAAGCCGTGCAGTGGTCGCAAATGCTGCCCGCCCTGCCCAGGCTGGTCCATGACCAATTGAGCCGCCCCAATGTCTCGCCCGCGCTGCTGGCCGAGATGATGCAGCTACGCCGCGCACAAGAGCAGAACAACCGGCTGGTTGCAGCGCTGGTTGGTGTGGTGGCGCTGGCGGTCGGGGTCGCGATATGGGCGTTGACCCGATAGGCGGCGCGATGATCTAGACCTTACTGTCATGTTTCATTCATGAAACGGTCATCATAGCTTCGCGGGAGACGGCGAAAAATAGCGCTGCGCATTGGCATGCAGCGCCCACGCCTAAAAAAACGCGCGCGCCATTCATCAATTTTCATAGCCCCTCTAGCGGGACGAATACAAGGGCAGAACATGCTTTATCCTGAACTCTTCAAGACCATGGAAGCCGTGCGCTGGAATATGGCGCACGACATTCCCTGGGGCGATTTCGACCGCAGCAAGCTCTCGGACGAGCAGGCCCACACGATCAAGATGAACGCGATCACCGAGTGGGCGGCGCTGCCGGCCACCGAGATGTTCCTGCGCGACAACCGCGGCGACAGCGATTTCTGCGCGTTCATGTCGGTCTGGTTCTTTGAAGAGCAAAAGCATTCGCTGGTGCTGATCGAGTACCTGCGCCGTTTTTGCCCGGACCTGGTGCCCACGGAAGAAGAACTTCACAACGTGCGCTTCGAATTCGACAAGGCCCCGGAACTCGAAACCCTGATGCTGCACTTCTGCGGCGAGATCCGCCTGAACCACTGGTACCGCCGCGCCGCCGAGTGGCACACGGAACCGGTGATCAAGGCGATCTACAAGACGGTGGCGCAGGACGAGGCGCGCCACGCTGGGGCCTACCTGCAGTACATGCGCCGCGCGCTGCATGACCGCGGGCAGGACACGAGCGAGCAGGCGCGTCTTGCGTTCTCGAAGATCGGCGTGCTGATGGCGTCGGCGGGACGTACGCAGCAGGCGCTGCATCCCACGAACCTGCACGTGAACAAGGATCTGTTCCCGAACGACACGGTGCAGTCGCGCCTGCCGGAGCCGGGCTGGCTGGAACACTGGCTGGACGCGCAGATCCGCTTTGACGGCGTCTGGGAGCAGAAGGTCGCCACGCGCATCCTGCACATCCTGTCCAAGCTGATGGACCGCAGCTTCGAGACGGTGAAGGATCTGAACCGCTACCGCAAGGAAATGACGGCGCTGATCGTGCCCAAGGAAAAAGAGATCATCCTGGCCGGCACCTGATCCCTCCTATAATTGCCGCATGCCCGCCGCTCGTTTCGAATCCAAGGTCCTGTCCCGCGACGAATGCGTCGCTGCCGTCGCTGCCGGCCGCTATCCGCGGCCGCTGGTGTTTACGAACGGGGTGTTCGACATCCTGCATCGCGGGCATGCCACGTATCTGGACCAGGCGGCGCAACTGGGCGCCACGCTGGTGGTCGCAGTGAATACCGATGAGTCGGTGCGCCGACTGGGCAAGGGGGCGGAACGTCCTTTGAACCGGATGGAAGATCGGGCGGCGTTGCTGGCGGCGCTGGGGTTCGTGGCGGTGGTGACGTCGTTTCACGAGGACACGCCGGAGGCGCTGATCGCGCAGCTCAAGCCGGATCTGATCGTCAAGGGTGGCGATTACGAGATGGATAAGTTGCCGGAGACGGCGTTGGTGAAGAGCTGGGGGGGGAGGGCTGTGGCGATTCCCTTTGAGTTTGAGAGGTCTACTACGGCGTTGGTGAAGAAGATTCAGGGCGGCTGAGGTTTTATTGGCTCGACGTATTGGATGGATGGGAGACGGCCTTTTTGGGCCGTCTTTTTTTGTTCCAGGGCGGGCTTCGTCGGTCGTAGTGCTTGTCTTTCTTGGTGGTGTCGCTTGTCTTCGTAGGTCGCCCGACGCCGCAGTCACCGTGGGTGCGATCGCCCACGATTGCGGTCCGGAGCCTTCGCTCCAGACTGCCCCTTCGTCATCTTCGTCCAGGCCTTCGGCCTTCCCTCTCAAGAAACTCCTCTTAAGTCATTGATATTTCGTTGGCTTTTCCTGGGG
>DALZRX010000475.1:0-3523 GCA_032015805.1 Achromobacter sp. | reverse complement strand
GGTCGCGCAGCAGGCGCGCAAGCTTCAGGCCTTCGGCCGCCGCGTCGCCGTTGCTGGCAAGCGGGCGCGGCGAGGCCGCGTTGCCGCTGGACTGGGTCAACAGATTGCGGCTGCTGGGCGCAGTGGCGGAATCGGTGTTGCTGAAGGTGCTGCACGCGCTCAGCATCGCGGCCATCAGCACGACGCCGGCGGCGCGGGTCAGGCGCACGGTGGGCAGCGGGAACAGGGAAAAGGTTGCGATCATTGCATCAGGGTCCGGATAACGCGCATGAGCGCGGGCGTGGCGACGATGGCGACCACCGGCGGCAGGATGAGGGTCATGAGGGGAACGCTGAGTTGCGCGGGCAGCTTGCCGGCTTTTTCTTCCAGTTCGAGGATCAAGCGGCTGCGGCTCTCTTCGGCAATCGTGCGCAGCGCCTGCGCGAGCGGCGTGCCGTAGCGTTCGGCCTGCACCAGCGAACCCACCATGCTTTCGATGGTCGGCACGCGCGTCCGGTCGGCCAGGTGACGCAGCGCGGCGGCGCGGTCGGGCAGCAGTTGCAGTTCGGCGCTGGTGAAGGCCAGTTCATCGGCCATGGCGGGCGCGCTGAAGGCCAGTTCCCGCGACACCACCTTCAGAATGCGGGGAAACGGCAGGCCGGCCTCGGCGCAGATCACCATCAGGTCCAGCGCGTCGGGCATGCTGCGGGCCAGGGCTTCGTGGCGCCGGCCGGCGCGCAGCTTGACCAGCACTTCCGGCAAGGTGGTGCCGACGAACAGCGAGATCAGGCCCACGGCCAGGCCGGTCAGGCCGAACCGCGTCTGCGGGCTGGTCAGCAGCCACAGCGCCAGCGCGCACAGGACGACGCCGGTGCCGTATTTGGCGGCCATGAAAAGGCCACTGGCCTCGGGGCGGCGCCAGCCGGCCTGGGCCAGCAGACGTTCTGTGGCAAGCCGGTCCTGTTCGGTGCCCGCCAGCTTCATGCCGAAGGCGGCAATACCTTGGGCGACGGGGGGCAGCGGCGAACTGGAGTCCAGCGCAATCGAGGACGTGCTCTCGCCGGCGCCACGGCCGCGGCGGCCCAGCCGCTCGTGCAGGGGATTGCGGCGCGACTCGGCGCGCACCAGCCAGACGGCTAGCACGATGCCGGCGATGAAAGCCAGGAGCAGCAGGGGCGCCAGGGGATCGGAAATCAGGGGCATGGCAGCTAGTCGCGGGGCAAGGTCAGCGGATCCGCTTGACCATCAGATGGGTGATGAACAGGCCCAGTCCAACGCTGGCGGCGGCGTAGATCATCACCTTGACGCCCGCCGCGTCGTTGAACATGAAGCGGAAGTCGTCCGGGGAGTTCAGGTACATGTAGAGCAGCACGCCCGGCACCAGCAGGGCGACGATCTTGGCCGAGGCGCGCGCCTCGGACGTCTTGGCCTGCACCTTCATGCCCAGCTCGGCGCGTGCGCGCAGCGTGGCGGATAGGCGTTCCAGCGTGTCGCCGAGCCGGCCGCCCGATTCCTGGCTGATGATGAGGATGACGGCGAAGAAGCGGTACTCGGGCAGCGGCACGCGCTGGGCCGACGACTGCATGGCCTGCTTGAGCGGCACGCCGAGCTTGAGCCAGTTCTCGATCTCGCGCAGTTCGGGCGCGAGCGGGCCGTGCAGGTGATCGGCGGCGATGCCGAACGCGCTTTGCAGCGGCACGCCCGAACGGCAGATCCGGGTGATGCCGTCGATCGCTTCGGGCAGGCTGCGCGCCAGCGCGGCCAGGTGCTTGGCCATGGCCTGTTGGTAAAGCATCGTGCACAGCGCGACCCACAGCAACGGCGCGGCAAGCAGCGCCAGGACGAACGGCGTGCCCGTCATGCGCACGAGCGCCAGTGCGCCAACCAATGCGACGGCGGCCGAAATGAGGATGCGCTCCCGCAGCTTGGGCAGCCAGCCCAGCGCACGCAGCCCGTCGCGCAGGCGCGCCAGACGATGCCCCAGCCATTGCCAATTTGGCAGGAGGTCGTCCTGTCCCGGCAGCGCGATCGAATCGGGCGCTTGCAGCACGGCGGCCGCCAAGCCGCTTTCGCGCTGCATCTGCAGGCGCAGCGCCGCCAGGCGGGCGGCCATCGCGTCTTCGCGGCGCTGGCGCCGGCTGTTGGCGCGCACGGCGAAGAAGCCGATGAACACCAGAAGGAAAATGAGCAGGGTGAAGAGGTCGAGCATGTCCGGGCTGCCTTGCCGCCGTCAGGCGAGATCCTGGTCGAACAGGTGTGACTTCTCGGTGTAGAAGTTCGGGCGCAAGCCGCTGCCGGTGTGCTCGCCCAGCACCTGCGTCGCCGTGGAGCCGGCGCGCGAGCGGAAGACGTGCAGTTCCTGCGTCTGGATCACTTCTTCTTCCATGCCGCAGATTTCCATGATCGACACCACGCGGCGCGCGCCATCGCGCATGCGCTCGATCTGCACGATGAGGTCGACGGCGCTGGCGATCTGGCGGCGGATGGCGGCCAGCGGCAATTGCATGTTCGCCATCATCACCATGTTTTCCAGACGCATCAGCGCATCGCGCGGCGTGTTGGCGTGGACGGTGCACAGCGACCCGTCGTGGCCGGTGTTCATGGCCTGGAGCATGTCGAAGCATTCGCCGCCACGGACTTCGCCCAGGATGATGCGGTCCGGGCGCATGCGCAGCGCATTCTTCATGAGATCGCGCTGATCCACGCGGCCGCCGCCTTCGGCGCTTTCCGGGCGGGTCTCCAGTCGGATGACGTGCGCCTGCTGCAGCTGCAGTTCGGCGGCGTCTTCGATGGTGATGATGCGTTCAAGCGGGCTGATGTTCTGCGACAGCGCATTGAGCAGCGTCGTCTTGCCGGCGCCGGTGCCGCCGGATACGACGATGTTCAGCCGCGCTTCCATCGCGCGGCGCAGCAGCACCGCCATGTCCATCGACATCGCGCCACGCGTCGCCAGCGATTCCAGCGACAGGTCGCGCCGCATGAACTTGCGGATCGAGATCGTGGTGCCGTCCAGCGCCAGCGGATGCGTGATGACGTTGACGCGGCTGCCGTCGGGCAGGCGGGCGTCGACCATCGGGTTGGCTTCGTCGATGCGGCGGCCCACGCGGGCGGCGATGCGCTGCGCGGTGTTGAAGACGTGCTCTTCGTCGATGAAGGTGATGGACGACAGCTCCAGCTTGCCGAAGCGTTCGACGAAGATCTGGTTGGCGCCGTTCACGAGGATGTCATTGACCGAGTCGTCGGCCAGCAGCGGCTCGATGGGGCCCACGCCGACCATCTCATCCAGCATCTGCCGTGCGATCAGCTCTTCTTCCTGGCCGGACAGCTGCAGGCGCTGCTCGTCGCAGATGCGGCGGATCAGCGCGTCGATCTGCGCCTGAAGCCGGTCGCGCGGCATGGCTGCCGCCTTGAGCGGGTCGATCAGTTCGAAGAGCTCGTTGCGGATCACGCGTCGCTGGGCGGTGCTCTCGGCGTTGGGCGGGGCGACGGCGGCAACGGGGCGCGGGGAGGGCTGCGGTGCTCGGGCGGCTGGCGTGGCGTGCGC
>DALZRX010000474.1:1662-3527 GCA_032015805.1 Achromobacter sp. | reverse complement strand
GATGACGGCGCGTTGGAGTTTCTGTATATCCATAGCTGCAAATATAACCCGCTGGATGGCAGCGGCGGCTGGCCGACGGCGCCGGGCGGGGAGGGGTTTATCGGTAGAGTTTGTGCGCCGCAATATACGCGGCGACGGACGCGTCGAGCAGCCCGTCGGTAGATTCGCCCTGCGCCAGACGCCGTCGGATTTCCGACGCCGATACCGACATGGGCGGGAAGGGAAGTTCCTGCAGGTCGCGGCCCTGTTCCTTCAGCCATTGCGCCAGTTCCGGCGGTGCACTGAGGGCCGTGCCCGGCCGGGTGGCCACGGCAAGGTCGACGAGACTTGATATGTCACGCCAACCGCGCCAGGTGCAAAAATTGGCAAGCTGGTCGGCGCCCAGCAGCCACACGTAACGCGCGTCCTGCGGCAGGGCACGCAGCGTGTCGAGGGTGTAGGTGGCGCCGCCCCGCTCGATTTCGATGGGATTGACCGCCAGGCCCGGGTGGCCGGCGATGGACAGTTCCAGCATTGCACGGCGATGTTCGCCGGTGGCATTCAGTGCGGCCCGTTGCCAGGGGTTGGCCGCCGGAATGAGCTGCACCTCGGCCAATCCAAGCGACTGCAGCGCGTTTTGCGCCAGCGCGATGTGCGCGACGTGGACGGGGTCGAAGCTGCCGCCGAGCAGGCCGATGCGTTTCAAACCCAGTCCCGCGGTTTGAGGAAGGCGGCCAGTTCGGCTTCGGGCGTGCCGGCTTCAGGCTGCCAATCGTAGCGCCATTGCGCGAGTGGCGGCATGGACAGCAGGATCGATTCGGTGCGGCCCCCGGACTGCAGGCCGAACAGCGTGCCGCGATCGAAGACCAGGTTGAATTCGACGTAGCGGCCGCGACGATAGGCCTGGAAATCGCGTTCACGTTCGGTGTAGGCGATGCCGCGGCGTTTGTCGACGATGGGCAGGTAGCTGTCCAGGAAGGCGTCGCCGACCGACCGGGTCAGGGCGAAGGACGCGTCAAAGCCCGGCGCGTTCAGGTCGTCGAAGAAAACGCCGCCGATGCCGCGGGTTTCGTTGCGGTGCTTGAGGAAGAAGTATTCGTCGCACCAGCGCTTGTAGCGCGGATAGTAGTCGGGGCCGTGGGGGGCCAGCGCGTCGCGACACACCGTGTGGAAGTGGCGGGCGTCTTCTTCGAAGGGATAGTACGGGGTGAGGTCGATGCCGCCTCCGAACCAGAAGACATCGGCCTCGTCATGGCCGGGCCGCGCCGCCGCGACGAACATGCGCACGTTCATGTGCGTGGTGGGCACATACGGATTGCGCGGATGTAGCACCATCGACACGCCCATGGCTTCCCAGGACCGGCCGGCCAGTTCCGGGCGGTGCGCGCTGGCGGACGGCGGCAGCTTGGAGCCCAGGACGTGGCTGAACAGCACGCCGGCGCGCTCGAAGAGCTGCCCCCCTTCCAGCAGGCGAGAAAGCCCGCCGCCGCCCTCGGGCCGGACCCATTCGTCGGCACGGAAGGAGCCACCCTCGGCCGTTTCCAGCGCGCCCACGATACGGGCTTGCAGGCCGGTGAGGTAGTCCCTGACGGCGGAGACGGGCAGAGCGGTCATGGGCGGTTCCGGGTTACGCGTTGGACTTGGGTTTCTGCTGCGAGGGCTTGAGCGCGCGCCAGCCGATGTCGCTGCGGTACTGGCGGCCATCGAAGTGGATGCGGTCGATGGCCTCGTAGACGCGGTCGCGCGCCATCTTGACGGAGTCGCCCAACGCGGTGACGCATAGCACGCGTCCGCCGGTGGTCTTGGTCTCGTCGCCGTCCAGCAGGGTGGCGGCGTGGAACACCATGCAGTCGTCGGCGTCGGCGGGCAGGCCGCGGATGACGTCG
>DALZRX010000474.1:0-1652 GCA_032015805.1 Achromobacter sp. | reverse complement strand
CTCGAGCGCGTCCAGCAGGTCGCTCTTGACGCGCATCATGATCGGCTGGGTTTCGGGGTCGCCCATGCGGCAGTTGAATTCCAGCGTCTTGATTTCGCGGTCGGGATCGTCGCCCGGGGCGATCATCAGGCCGGCGTACAGGAAGCCCGTGTACGGGATGCCGTCGCGCGTCATGCCCTGCACGGTGGGCAGGATGATTTCGCGCATGATGCGATGGTGCAGTTCGGGGGTGACGATGGGCGCGGGAGAGTACGCGCCCATGCCGCCCGTGTTGGGACCGCGGTCGCCGTCCTGCAGGCGCTTGTGGTCCTGGCTGGTGGCCAGGGCGAGCACGTTGCGGCCGTCGCACATGACGATGAAGCTGGCCTCTTCGCCGACCAGGCATTCCTCGATGACGACGCGCGCACCGGCTTCGCCCATGGAGCCGTCGCCCAGCATGGCGTCGACGGCGGCGTGCGCTTCCTCGAGGGTGGCGGCGACCACGACGCCCTTGCCGGCGGCCAGGCCGTCGGCCTTGATCACGATGGGCGCGCCTTCCTGGTCGATGTAGGCATGGGCCTTGACCGGGTCGGTGAAGGTTTCGTAGCGCGCGGTCGGGATGTTGTGCCGGACCATGAAGGCCTTGGCGTAGTCCTTGGAGCTTTCGAGCTGCGCAGCGGCCTTGGTGGGTCCGAAGATCTTCAGGCCACGGGCACGAAAGACGTCGACGACACCGGCGGCCAGTGGGGCCTCGGGGCCGACGACCGTCAGGGCGATCCCCTCGCGCTGGACGAAATCGGCCAGTTCCTCGGCATTGGTGAACGGGATGTTCTCCATCTGCTCGGCCCGTTGCGTGCCGCCATTGCCCGGAGCGACATACACCTTGTGTACGCGCGGGGAGCGGGCCAGCCGCCAGGCGAGGGCGTGTTCGCGGCCGCCAGAGCCAATAACCAGGAGTTTCATGTTGCGTGAGTCTGAAGAGGCGCGCAGGCGGGCGGTGCCGCCGGCGCGCCAGGAAAGGGAGGTTTACTGCGCTTCGTCGAAAACGACGGTCGTATAGACTTCCTGCACGTCGTCCAGGCCTTCCAGGGCGTCGAGCAGTTTCTGCATCTTGGCGGCGTCGTCGCCAGCCAGTTCGGTTTCGTTCAGGGCTTTCATGACGATGCCGTCGACTTCGGCCTTCAGGCCGGCGTCGTCGAACGCCTTGCGCACGGCCGCGTAATCGGACGGGGCGCAGACCACTTCGATCACGCCTTCTTCGTCGGTGGTGACGTCTTCAGCGCCGGCCTCGAGGGCGGCTTCCATGACCTTGTCTTCCGGGGTGCCCGGGGCGAACACGAATTGGCCGCAGTGCTTGAACATGAAGGCGACGGAGCCTTCCTGGCCGAGGTTGCCGCCATTCTTGGAGAAGGCGTGGCGGACTTCGGCCACCGTGCGGGTGCGGTTGTCGGTCATGCAGTCGACGATCACCGCCGCGCCGCCGATGCCGTAGCCTTCGTAGCGGACTTCTTCGTAGGCCTCGCCGTCGGCGCCGCCAGCGCCGCGCTGGATGGCGCGTTGGATGTTGTCCTTGGGCATGTTGGCGTCGGTCGCCTTGTCCCAGGCCATGCGCAAACGGGGGTTGCTGTCCGGGTCGGGGCCGCCGGCGCGCGCCGCCACGGTGATTTCACGAA
>DALZRX010000473.1:0-3531 GCA_032015805.1 Achromobacter sp. | reverse complement strand
GTGAAGGCCGCCATCGTCCTGTCCGCCGGTTTCACCGAAGCCGGTGCCGAAGGCGCCGCGTTGCAGGCCGAGCTGGTGGCCATCGCACGCGAACACGGCATGCGTGTACTGGGCCCGAACTGCCTGGGCTCGGTCAACGTCGCCGAGCGCCTGATCGGTTCCTTCTCCATCGCGCTGGAAGAGAACATGCCGCCCGTTGGCCACGTGGGCATCGTGTCCCAATCCGGCAATGTCGGCAGCCACACGATGCAGAGCGTCGCCCGGCGCGGCATGGGCGTCAGCCGCTTCATCGCCACCGGCAACGAGGCCGATGTCGATGCCGCCGACGGGATCGCCGCGCTCGCCGAGGCCCCCGCCACGCGCATCATCCTGTGCTGCATGGAGACCTGCCGCGACGCCGGCAAGCTGATCGAGGCACTGCGCATGGCGCGTGAACGCGCCAAGCCCGTCATCATCCTGAAGATCGGCTCCACCGAAAAAGGACAAGCGGCCGCCGCCTCGCACACCGGTGCCCTCACCGGCTCGGACGCGGTGATCGACGCGGTATTCCGCCGGCACGGCGTGCTGCGCGTGCGCTCGGTGGAGGCCCTGATCGACATCGGCCACGCGGCGTCGCTGCTCCTGCCCGACCGCCTGCCGGCCAATGACGCGGTCACGCTCGTCGCCGCGTCTGGCGGCTTCGGGATCATGATGGCCGACGCCATGAGCGAGGCCGGACTCGCCCTGCCCGCACTGGCGCCCGACACGCAGCGGCGCATCCGGGAAGCCGTGCCCACCGCCAGCACGGGCAACCCGGTGGACGCGTCCGCCCAGATGTCCAGCCGCCCGGACATCCTGCTCAAGATGCTGACCGCCCTGCTGGACGATCCCTCGGCAAGTTCGCTGGCGCTGTTCATGTCGCTGTCGCTCTACAACACCCGGCTGCGCGGCATCTATCTCGAGGCGCTGGCCCAGGTGCGCGCCAGCCATCCGGACCGCCTCCTGATGGTCATCAGCCAGGGACCGGCCGACGCCGTCGAGCAGATCAACGCACTGGGCATTCCGGTGTTCTCCAGCATCGACGCCGCGGCGACCGGCCTGGCAGGGCTGGTGAAGCTGGGCCGGCTGCGCTCCGTGGCCCGCGCGGATGCGGCGCTGCCCGCCGCGGAACCTGTCGATCCTGCGGTGTTCCGCAACGAATTCCATGCCAAACAGGCGCTGGGCAAAGCCGGCATCGACGTGCCGCGCGAAATCATCGCCCGCGATGCCGACGACGCAGTCCGCGCGGCCGACGCCATCGGCTATCCCGTCGTGCTCAAGATTGCGTCCGAAGACGTTGCGCACAAGACGGAGGCCGGCGGGGTGCTGCTGAACCTGGCCGACGCCGACGCGGTGCGCCACGGGCACGCCCGCATCCTGGCCAACGTCGCACGCCATGCGCCCGGCGCGCGCATCGACGGCGTGCTGGTCGCGCCGATGGTCGCGGGCGGCACGGAGCTGATTGCCGGCGTGTCGCAAGACCCGGTTTTTGGCCCCATCGTCATGGTCGGCATGGGCGGCATCTACGCCGAGGTGCTAAAGGACGTGGCCGTCCAGGCGGCGCCCGTGACCGAGGACGAGGCCGCGGAGATGATCCGCTCGCTGAAGATGTTCGCCATCCTGGACGGCGCGCGTGGCCAACCCAAGGCCGACATTGCCGCCGCGGCGCGCAGCGTGGCGCGCTTGTCGGCGTTCGCGTTCCGCCATCGCGACGACGTCTCCGAGATCGACATGAACCCCATTCTGGTCCGGCCGCAGGGCCAAGGCGTGGTCGTCCTGGACGCGCTGATGATCCCGCGCGCCGCGCCCGCCCACTGAGGACAGCCATGCAATTTGAACAACTCGCCACCGTCCCCGATCCGGCCGGGGGACCCGAGGTCTACCGGCAGCACGCGCGCACCTGGCTGCGCGCGAACCTGCCCGATTTCATGCGCGCCGACAGCCTGGACTGGCGCGCCCCCTCGCTCGCCGAGAGCAGCGCGTGGGAGGCCGCGATGTACCAGGCGGGGCTGGCGGGCATGACGTGGCCCAAGGCCTATGGCGGCCACGGACTGACGCTGCGTGAGCATCTGGCGGTGAACAAGGAGATCGGCGCGCTGCCCATGCCCGAGAGCGTGAGCTCGATCGGCAAGGAATTGGCCGGCCCCATCATCATGGCCGTCGGCACCGAGGAGCAGAAGCAGGCGTTCCTGCCGGCGATCCTGGCGATGCGGCAGTACTGGTGCCAGGGATTCTCCGAGCCGGACGCGGGCTCGGACCTGGCGCGGCTGCGCACCAAGGCCGTGCAGGAAGGCGACACGTGGCGCATCAACGGCCAGAAGATCTGGACCAGCGGCGCGGCCAAGGCCCACTTCTGCCTGCTGCTGACGCGCACCGGCACGGTGGCCGACAAGCACCGCGGCCTGCTGATGTTCGCGGTGCCGATGGACACGCCGGGCATCCGCATCGTTCCCATCAAGTCCATCGACGGCAAGGAGTCCTTTGCCGAGGTGTTCTTCGACGACGTGGTGGTGCCCGACAGCGCGCGCCTGGGCGCCCCGGATGAAGGCTGGAATGCCGCCATTCGTGTTCTGTCCATCGAGCGCGCCACCAACCGCATGTACCGCCCGTGGCGCTTCGAGTGCGAACTGCGCCAGCTCCTTGCGGCGTGCAAGTCCGATGCGCAGCTTGCGCCCGCGCTTGACGACGGGTATGTACAGCGCCGCGTCGGCGACCTGGTCTGCGAGATCGACGGCTTGAAAGGTCTCGTTGAACTGACGGTGGCCCGCATGCTGCGCGGCGAGACCATCGGCGCGCGCGGCTCGCTGACCAAGCTCTACTGGTCGGAATGCCATCAGGCCTTCGCCGGACTGGCGCTGTCGCTGCTGTCGCAGGCAGGGCCGCACTCCAGCCCCCTGGCGCGCCGCGCCCAGAAGGCCTTTACCAACGCCTACCTCTTCTCGCGCGCCGAGACGATCTACGCCGGCACCACCGAGGTGCAGCTCGACGTCATCGCGCAGCGCGTCATGAATCTGCCCAAGGACCTGACATGAGCCACGAAGAACTGCGGCCCGAGGAATTCGCGCAGGCCGCCGAGGCCGCGATCGACGACGCCCTGACCCGCCTGGATCCCCGCGCCATGGCCCTGGTGCTGGCGCAGGCCGGCCTATGCGGCGTCATGGCAACCGAGGACGACGGCGGACTGGGCCTCTCGCTCGAATTCGCGCTGCCCATCGCACACGCCGCCGGGCGACTGCGCCTGCCCCTGGCGCTGCCCGAACAGATCTTGCTGGCCCGCGCGCTGGCCGGCACGCCACAGGCTGCCGCGCTGGCGGCCGGCGAGCGCCTGGCAGGCATCGCCTGGCAAGGCAACCTGCAAACCGGCCATGCCCGGCTGGACATCGGTCCCGCCGACTGGGTCCTGGTGGCGGACGGTGCGGGCGCTGCGCTGATCGACGCCAGCGCGTTGCCGCGCGACGAACAAGCCGCGCTCGATCCCGATCACCCGCAGACCTGGATCGCGCTGGAGGGCGC
>DALZRX010000472.1:0-3586 GCA_032015805.1 Achromobacter sp. | reverse complement strand
GGGGTGGTGGTCGGTCCAGGACGCGGGCGCCCAGCTTGCGGCAGAGCTGCTGGCGCCCACCGATGGGATGCGGGTCCTGGACGCCTGCTCCGCACCCGGCGGCAAGACGGCGCACTTGCTGGAGCTGGCCGACATCGACCTGCTTGCCCTGGACGCCGATGCCGACCGCCTGGCCCGCGTCGACCAGAACCTGGCGCGGCTCGGCTTGGGCGGCGACCACGTCCGGCTGAAGGCGGCCGACGCGGCCGACCTGGACGCCTGGTGGGACGGCAAACCCTTTGACGCGGTGCTGGCGGACGTGCCGTGCACGGCGTCGGGCATCGTCCGGCGTCACCCCGACATCCGCTGGCTGCGCCGGGAGAACGATCTGCGCCGCACCGCCAGCCTGCAGACCCGGATCCTGGATGCCCTATGGTCCACCGTGGCGCCCGGCGGCCGTCTGCTCTATGTGACGTGCTCGGTTTTCCCGATCGAAGGCACGCGCCAGGCCCTCGAATTCCTGCAGCGCCACCCGGAGGCGATCCGGCTTGAAGCGCCCGGCCAATTGCTGCCAGTTGCTGTCGATGCAACACCGGCGGCGCAACACGACGGGTTTTTCTACGCCTTGTTTGCCAAGCAGTCCTGAATCCCGAAGAATAGGGGCATGACGTAGTTCCGGTGCCGTATGTCCATTATTTCGCGCGTATTTCTTGGGTTGTTGCTGGTATCTGCCGTGCTTTTGACCGCGCCGGGTGGCTCGGCTTATGCATCCGAGCCGCGCGTCACACGCGTGGAGCCGGTGGTGCGCGGGGGCAATCTCGAGATCGACGCGGACATCGAGTTCGAGCTGAACCAGCAGTTGCGCGACGCCGCCCAGCGCGGCGTCGCCTTGTATTTCACGGCCGACCTGACCATCACCCGAGAACGCTGGTATTGGTTCGACAAGTCGCTGGTGGACACTTCCCGCACCTGGCGGGTGGTTTATAACGCGCTGACCCGCCAATGGCGGGCGGGCGTGGGCGAGCTGTCCTTCCCGGTGGCCTCGCTGGACGACGCCATGAGCGTCATCCGGCATATCCGCAATTGGCAGGTCGCGGATGCCGGGGATTTTGATGTGGGCGTGCAGTATGACGGGCAGGTGCGCCTGAGGCTGGACACGTCGCTGTTGCCCCGCCCGTTCCAGGTCAATGCCTTGAACAGCAGTTCCTGGGCGCAGGCAACGCCGTGGATGGACTTCTCGTTCATGTTGGGCGACAAGGAGAAAGATCCCTCATGAGGCTTTTGCTTCGGCTGGCGCTGATGGTCGGCGCCGTGAGTGGCCTGGCGCTGCTGGGCCTGCTGGCCTGGTCCACCGGCAACGCCTCGCGCTTTGCGCGCTACTACGACACGCTGCTGGTCCTGAACGGCATTTTCGCGCTGGCGCTCTTTGTCTGGGTGGTCGCGCTGACGGTGCGGCTGGCCCGGCAGATCCGGCGCCGGCAGTTTGGCGCGCGGCTGACGGCACGGTTTTCCCTGGCGTTCGCCCTGATCGGCGTGGTGCCGGGCGCGCTGATCTACACCGTGTCGGTGCAGTTCATGTCGCGCTCGATCGAGTCCTGGTTCAACGTGCGCGTGGACACGGCGCTGGAAGCCGGCCTGAACCTGGGCCGCGCCGCGCTGGATTCGCTGCTGGCCGACCTGGACGCGCGGGCGCGTTCGATGGCAATGGAACTGAACCGCAGCACGGACAGCGGCGTGACGCTGGCGCTGACGCGGCTGCGCGAAGCCAACGGCGTGCAGGAAGCCATGGTGTTCACGGGCAGCGGCCGCATGGTGGCGTTTTCGACCAGCCAGTACGGCCAACTGCTGCCCGCGATGCCGCCTTCCACGGTGATGAACCAGTTGCGGCTGGCGCGCGGCTATTCCGCGGCCGAAGCCGACGATCCCGTCACGGCGGGCGCCGAGGGCGGCCTGCACCTGCGCGTGGTGATCCCGCTGAACGGCCCGGACCGCTACGACAACCTGCTGGGACCGGCTTCCGAGCCCCGCTGGCTGCAATTGCTCCAGCCGGTGCCCGAACAGATCGCCCACAACGCCAATCTCGTGCAGCAGGGCTTTCGGGATTACCAGGAATTGGCGCTGTCGCGCCTGGGCCTGCGCAAGCTCTATGGCATCACGCTGACGCTGGCCCTGCTGCTGGCGGCGTTCGGCGCCATTGCGGTGGCGCTGTCCCTGTCCAAGCGCCTGGTGCGGCCGCTGCTCAGCCTGGCGGGCGGGACGCAGGCCGTGGGCGTGGGCGACTACCGGCCCTTGCCCGAGCCGCCGGAACGCGACGAAGTCGGCCAGCTCACGCGCTCGTTCAACGCCATGACCCGCCAGCTCGACGAGGCGCGCCGCATGGTCGAAAGCAACCGCCAGCAGCTCGAGCGCTCCAACGTCTACCTGGAAAGCGTGCTGTCCAACCTGTCTTCCGGCGTGCTGGTGTTTGACGAATCGTTCCGCGTCACCACCGTCAACCAGGGCGCCCAGACCATCCTCAACGCGGATCTGCGCTCGGTCATCGGCCGCCCGCTGGAAACCGCGGACGGCATGCTGGAATTCGCGAATATCGTGCGCCAGGCGTTTTCCACGCATGCGGCGGTGGGCTCCGAGCGCCAGCACTGGCAGCAGCAGTTCGAGATCGCGCCCGCCCAGGCCGAAGGCGACGCCGCATCCCAGCCGCTTACCCTGCTGGCGCGAGGCACGCACCTGCGCGTGGACGGACGCGGCAACGGTTATCTGGTGGTGTTCGACGACATTACCGAAGTGATTTCCGCCAACCGGACGGTGGCATGGGGCGAGGTGGCGCGTCGCCTGGCCCACGAAATCAAGAATCCGCTGACCCCGATCCAGCTTTCGGCCGAGCGCCTGGCCATGAAGCTGGAAGGCAAGTTGCCGCCCGCCGAGGCGCAGATCGTCGAGCGCTCCACCAACACGATCGTGAACCAGGTGGCGTCGCTCAAGCAGATGGTGGACGACTTCCGCGAGTACGCCCGCACGCCGCCGGCCGTCATGCAGCGCATCAACTTCAATGCGCTGGTGGCGGACGTGCTGTCGCTTTACGGCTGGGAGCCCGAGGGCGTCTCGCCCCGCATGACCGAAAAGGCCCTGAACCTGGACGTAAGCCTGGGCGCGGACCTGCCCGACATCGAGGGCGATCCCACGCAGCTTCGGCAGGTGATCCACAACCTGCTCTCCAACGCCCGCGACGCGATCGCGGAGCTGGGCGGGCAGGGCCGCGTCAGCGTGACGACGCAGCTCATGCGCAGCGAACAGCCCGATCGCGTGGCCGATCAGGCGTTGCGTTTCACGGTGGCGGATACCGGTCCGGGCTTCCCGCCGAAGGTCATGCAACGCGCGTTCGAACCGTACGTAACCACAAAGTCCCACGGGACTGGGTTAGGATTGGCAATCGTCCGCAAGATCGTGGAAGAGCATGGCGGACGTATCGACCTTGCCAACCGCAAGGAAGGAGGGGCGCGGATTTCCATCCTGTTGACCCGGCTCGCGCCCGGGTCCGACACTATGGACGCGACCGCGCAAGAAAAGGATAATGCGGCTACGCAATAGGTGGATGCTTTATGGCCAG
>DALZRX010000471.1:0-3621 GCA_032015805.1 Achromobacter sp. | reverse complement strand
CGCTCCAGGCCGGCGGTCCGCGGCGCACGCCCCCATCACTTGCCCGAGGTCAGCGCGACCCGGCGGCGTTCGCGCACGGCCTGCGCCAGGCGCTCCAGCACGGCCACCGAGGCATCCCAGTCGATGCAGCCGTCGGTGATGCTTTGGCCGTACACCAGCGGCTGCCCCGGCACCATGTCCTGGCGGCCGCCCAAGAGGTGGCTTTCCACCATGACGCCGACCAGGCGGGCATCGCCGGCTTCCATCTGGCGCGCGACGTCCTCGATGACCAGCGGCTGGTTCTCGGGTTTCTTGCTGCTGTTGGCGTGGCTGGCGTCGACCATGATGCGCTGCGCGAGACCGGCCTTGGACACGTCCTGGCACGCGGCGTCCACGCTGGCGGCGTCATAGTTCGGCGTCTTGCCGCCGCGCAGGATCACGTGGCAGTCCTCGTTGCCGGCGGTGGACACGATGGCCGAATGGCCGCCCTTGGTCACCGACAGGAAATGGTGCGGCTGCGAGGCCGCCTTGATCGCATCCACCGCAATCTTCACGTTGCCGTCCGTGCCGTTCTTGAATCCCACCGGACACGACAGGCCCGACGCCAGCTCGCGGTGCACCTGGCTTTCCGTCGTGCGTGCCCCGATCGCCCCCCAGGAGACCAGATCCGCGATGTATTGCGGGGTAATCATGTCCAGGAACTCGCATCCCGCCGGCAGGCCCATGCTGTTGATGTCCAGCAGCAGTTCGCGGGCCACGCGCACCCCCTTGTTGATGTCGAAGCTGCCGTCCAGGTCGGGATCGTTGATGAGCCCTTTCCAGCCCACCGTCGTGCGCGGCTTCTCGAAGTAGACCCGCATCACGATTTCCAGATCGGCGCTCAGGCGGTCGCGCACGGGCTTCAGGCGCTTGGCATACTCGATGGCGGCGCGCGTGTCGTGGATCGAGCAGGGACCGATCACGACGATCATGCGATCGTCCATGCCGTGCAGGATGCGATGCATGCCTTGCCGCGCGGCAAACACGGTCTCGGACGCCTCCTTGGTGCAGGCGAACTCGCGCATCACGTGCGAGGGCGGATTCAGTTCCTTGATTTCTCGAATACGAAGGTCATCGGTGTTGTGCGACACGGTACTGCTCCTGGGTTGCCCGCCACGGCGGCATAAAAAAAGCCGCCAGATTCGCTGGCGGCTTTTTTGGGGGGATTCTTTCCAAACTTCAGATTGAGCGCGTCCCTTCCTCCGCCAGCGGCTTCAGAAAACCAAAAAAATAAAAATAAAAGGCGGGGGACGCGAATTTCATGGGGACCGACTCTAGCACAATTTTTTTGGGGCGTCACGCTGGATTTTGGCCGCGTGCCGCCCCCGTTTATCGCGTCAGGCCGTGCCGCCGACCGTCAGGCCTTCCATGCGGACGGTCGGCATGCCGACGCCGACGGGCACGCTCTGGCCATCCTTGCCACACGTGCCCACGCCGGAATCCAACTGCAGGTCGTTGCCGATCATGGTGACGCGGTTCATGGCGTCGGGACCATTGCCAATGAGGGTGGCGCCCTTGACGGGGTAGGTCACCTTGCCGTCCTCGATCATGTAGGCTTCCGAGGCCGAGAACACGAACTTGCCGTTGGTGATGTCGACCTGGCCACCGCCGAAGTTGACGGCGTAGAGACCCCGCTTGACCGACGCCACGATTTCATCGGCGGGCTTGTCGCCGGCCAGCATGTAGGTATTGGTCATGCGCGGCATGGGCAGGTGCGCAAAGGACTCGCGGCGGCCGTTGCCGGTGGCGGCGGTCTTCATCAGGCGGGCATTGAGCGTGTCCTGCATGTAGCCGCGCAGGATGCCGTCTTCAATCAGGACATTGCGCTGGGTGGCATTGCCCTCGTCGTCGATGTTGAGCGAGCCACGGCGATCGGGGATGGTGCCGTCGTCCACCACCGTGACGCCCTTGGAGGCCACGCGTTGGCCGACGCGTCCGGAAAATACGCTGGATCCCTTGCGATTGAAATCACCCTCCAAGCCATGGCCGACGGCTTCGTGCAGCAGGATGCCGGGCCAGCCCGATCCCAGGACGACCGTCATTTCGCCGGCGGGCGCCGGGCGCGCCTCAAGGTTGACCAGCGCTTCGTGCACCGCGCGCTCGACGTAGCCCTGCAGCATCTCGTCGGTGAAGTAGGCCAGACCCAACCGGCCGCCGCCGCCGGCGTGGCCCATTTCACGCCGGCCATTGCGTTCGGCGATCACGGTCAGCGACAGGCGCACCAGCGGGCGAACATCCGCGGCCAGGCGGCCGTCGCTTCCCGCCACCAGCACCACGTCGTATTCCGCACCCAGGCCCGCCATGACCTGGATCACATGGGGATCGCGCGCCCGTGCCATGCGCTCGACGCGCTCGAGCAGCGCGACTTTCTCCGGGGCGCTCAGGCTGGCGACCGGATCAATGTCTGCATAAAGGCTGCGGCCGATCTCGGCCTCGACCTGGGCGGCGACCTTGACCTTGCCGGCGCCGCGGCGAGCAATGCCGCGCACGGCGTGCGCCGAGGACAGCAGCGCCTCGGGCGACAGGGAATCGGAATAGGCGAAAGCGGTTTTTTCGCCGCTGACGGCTCGCACGCCCACACCCTGGCTGATGGAGAAACTTCCCGTCTTCACGATCCCTTCTTCAAGGCTCCAGCCTTCGCTGCGCGTGTACTGGAAGTACAGGTCGGCGTAATCGACCTTGTGGGTGAAGATTTCACCCAGCGCCCGCGCCATGTCCGCTTCGGTCAGGCCCCAGGGGTCGAGCAGAAGGGATTTGGCGGTGGCCAGGGATGCAATGGCGGGATCGATGATTTTCATAGGCTCAATTCAGGAACGGCACCGGGGCCGCGCACGCGCGTGATGGCGCTCAAGACCGTATCGTACCGCCGACACGGGCCCGGCGTCGCGGCGGGCGGCAAAAATCCCGCCCCAAAGCCGCGGCAAATGCGGGACAAAATGGACTCGCATTATCTTGCCAATACAGATGGAGGCGAGACGCCGAGTATCAAGTTAAGTATCAAGTTAAGTAATTTGGATGGCTGATTGGGCTTGCCGGGAACTTTTCGTGTCGTCATACGACCTGACAACAAAATGAAATCTCGGGGACGGAACATCCATCGGTTCCGGCATATCATTTCAGGAAGACGTCAAAGCGATAATGCATAACGATTGAACTGAGAAAAATTCGATCGCCCACTTGGACCTCATCCAAGCCCCCACATCTGCAGCGATCAAAATGGACGCCCACCCGGCCAATTTGGTTCCCCCGCCTCGCGGCTACGGCGGGCTCGCCCGCCGCCTCGCGGCAGTTGTCAGACAATAACGGCATCCATTTGCACACCCGTAAACCAAGCAAGCGCTTGTTTCCGTTTGTCCCAAATTTAAGATTTTCCTTCCCAACTCGTGGAAACTGCGGCCATCCGCAAAATGGGGCATGCCATCCGACCCTTTTGATACAAAGTAATTAGTCCGAGAATGGCAATGTCCCCACGCAATTTCTGTATTATGCGAAGCACAACAAATAAACATAACTTCGCCGGCGATTAAAGCAGTTCCATAATCAGGAATAAACCATGGCCCGAGAAACCTACGCAGCTCTGCAAGCAAAGATCGAAAAGGAAAT
>DALZRX010000470.1:0-3625 GCA_032015805.1 Achromobacter sp. | reverse complement strand
CGCAGGTGCTGACGCTGTTCCCCACGCCGGTGATCTACCTGATGTTCGACCGCATGTCCCGCCGTTGGCGCGGCGCCGGCGCGGCGTCGGCCGGAGACGCGCGATGATCCTGTCGGCGCCCTTCATCGTCCGGCCGGTGGCGACCACGCTGCTGAGCCTGGCGGTCGTGATGGCCGGCATGCTCGCGTTCTTCCTGTTGCCGGTGGCGCCGCTGCCGCAGGTGGATATTCCGACCATTTCCGTGTCGGCCAGCCTGCCGGGCGCCAGCCCCGAGACCATGGCTTCCAGCGTCGCCACGCCACTGGAGCGGTCGCTGGGCAGCATCGCGGGCGTCACTGAAATGACCTCGCGCAGCTCGCAAGGGTCCACCCGCATCACGCTGCAGTTCGATTTGTCGCGCGACATCAACGGCGCCGCGCGCGACGTGCAGGCCGCCATCAATGCGGCGCGATCCCTGCTGCCTACCGGCCTGCGCAGCAATCCCACGTACAACAAGTCCAACCCGTCGGACGCGCCCATCCTGACGCTGGCGCTGACGTCCGACACGCTCAGCCAGGGTCAGCTCTACGACCTGGCGTCCACCATCGTCGCGCAGAAGCTGTCGCAGGTGGACGGCGTGGGCGAGGTCACGGTCGGCGGCAGCTCGCTGCCCGCCGTGCGCGTCACGGTGCTGCCCGGGGCGCTGGCCAACCAGGGAGTGTCCCTGGACGAATTGCGCGCCACGCTGGCAAACGCCAATGCCAACCGCCCCAAGGGCGTGCTGGAGAACGACCGCTATCACTGGCAGATCATGGTCAGCGACCAGCTCAACCGGGCCGAGGAGTACCGGCCGCTGATCGTGGCCTGGCGCGACGGCCGGCCGGTGCGGGTGTCCGACGTGGCCCGGGTCGAGGACTCGGTCGAGGACCTCTATCAGACCGGGTTCTACAACGAGCGCAATGCCATCCTGATGGTGGTGCGGCGGCAGGCGGATGCCAACATCATCCAAGCCGTGGACGCGGTGCGCGCGCAGCTTCCGGTGCTGCAGGCGCTGATGCCTGCCGACGTCAACATGACGGTCGCGCAGGACCGCACGCCCAGCATCCGGGCGTCGCTGCACGAGGCCGAGCTGACGCTCATCATCGCGGTCGGTCTGGTGGTGCTGGTGGTGCTGTTGTTCCTGCGGCGCTGGCGGGCGGCGATCATCCCCAGCGTGGCGGTGCCGGTGTCGCTCATCGGCACGTTCTGCATCATGTACCTGTGCGGCTACACGTTGAACACCATCTCGCTGATGGCGCTGATCGTGGCGACTGGCTTCGTGGTGGACGACGCCATCGTGGTGCTCGAGAACATCATGCGCCACGTCGAGAACGGCATGTCGCCGATGCGCGCCGCGCTGCGTGGCTCTCGGGAGGTCGGCTTCACGGTGTTGTCGATGAGCCTGTCGCTGGTGGCGGTCTTCATTCCGATCCTGCTGATGGGCGGCGTGGTCGGACGCCTGTTCCGCGAATTCGCCGTAACGCTGTCGGCCGCCATCATGGTGTCGCTGGTGGTGTCGCTGACGCTCACGCCCATGATGTGCGCGCGCCTGCTGCGCCCCGAACCCAAGGAAAAGAAGCCGTCCGGCCGGATGGCGCGCTGGTTCGAACGCGCCTTCCAGTCCATGCAGGACGGCTATCGCGTGTCGCTGCGCTGGGCGCTGGCGCACGGCCGCCTGATGATGCTGACGCTGGCGATCGCCGTGGGCCTGAACGTCTATCTGTACACGGTGGTGCCCAAGGGATTTTTCCCGCAGCAGGACACGGGCCAACTGCTGGGCTTTTTCCGGGTGGACCAGGGCACGTCGTTCCAGGCGACGCTGCCCAAGCTTGAGGCGCTGCGCAAGGTGGTGCTGGCCGATCCCGCAGTGCAAAGCATGACCGGCTACGCGGGCGGGCGCGGCGGCAGCAACAGCAGCTTCATGCAGATCCAGCTCAAGCCGCTCGAAGAGCGCAAGGTGTCGGCCGACGTGGTCATCAACCGCCTGCGCGCCAAACTGCAGAACATGCCTGGGGCGCGCCTGTTCCTGGTGTCGCAGCAGGACATTCGCATCGGGGGACGCCAGAGCCAGGGTTCGTATGACTACACCCTGATGTCCGGCGACCTGCAACTGCTGCGCACCTGGATGCCCAAGGTGCAGCAGGCGATGGCAAAGATTCCGGAGATCACCGACGTCGACGCCGACGTCGAGGACCGCGGCCGCGAGATCAACCTGGTCATCGACCGCGAAGCCGCGACGCGGCTGGGCATCAGCATGGCCACCATCTCCACGGTGTTGAACAACTCGTTCAGCCAGCGCCAGGTGTCGGTCATGTACGGGCCGCTCAATCAGTACCACGTGGTGCTGGGCGTGGATCCGAAGTTCGCGCAGGACATCGAATCGCTGCGCCAGGTCGAGGTCATCACGGCGGACGGTGCGCGCGTGCCGCTGTCGGCGTTCACCAAACTCGAGAACGCCAATGCGCCGCTCAGCGTGAGTCACCAGGGCCTGTTCGTGGCCGACACCATTTCGTTCAGCCTCGCGCCCGGCGTATCGCTGGGGCAGGCGACGACCGCGATCGACAACGCCGTGGCGCGCATCGGGCTGCCGTCCGACCAGATCCAGGCGGGTTTCCAGGGCACGGCCGCCGCGCTGCAGCAGACGCTGGCGCAGCAGCCCTGGCTGATCCTGGCCGCGTTGGTCACCATGTACATCGTGCTGGGCATCCTGTACGAAAGTTTCATTCATCCCCTCACCATCCTTTCCACCTTGCCATCGGCGGGGCTGGGCGCGCTGCTCGCGCTGCTGCTGGTGCGTCACGACTTCACGCTGATCGCGCTGATCGGGGTGTTTCTCCTGATCGGCATCGTCAAGAAGAACGCGATCATGATGGTGGATTTTGCGCTGGACGCCGAACGCAACCATGGCGTGTCGCCGCACGACGCCATCTTCCAGGCCTGCCTGACACGTTTCCGACCCATCATGATGACGACGATGGCGGCCATCTTCGGCGCGCTGCCGTTGGTCCTGGCCACCGGCGCCGGCGTCGAGATGCGCCAGCCGCTGGGCATTACCATCGTGGGCGGCCTGGTGCTGAGCCAGATCCTCACGCTGTACACCACGCCCGTGGTCTATCTTTACCTGGACCGCTTCCGCCTGTGGGCCGCGCGCCGGCGCGCCCCGGGGAGCGCAGATTCCGCTTCCATGAAACACACATGATCCGTACCCAGCCGTTTCTCTCCGCCTCTCTTCCTCGCGCCGCCGTCACGCTTGCGCTGTGCGCGCTGCTTGGCGCCTGCGCGGTCGGGCCCGATTACCAGCGTCCTGCACTGGACGTTGGCGCGGCCTACAAGGAAGGGCAGGTCGAAGTGCCCGGCTGGAAACCCGCGCAACCGCTCGACGAAGCCGACCGTGGCGCGTGGTGGAAGGTCTACGACGACACCACGCTGAATGGCCTGGTGGATCGGCTGAACACGTCGAACCAGACCATCGCGCAGGCCGAGGCAAACTATCGCCAGGCGCTCGGCCTGGTGCGCGGCGCGCGCTCGGGCTTCTACCCGAACGTCGGCGCGGCGGCCGGCATGAGCCGTGGGGGCAGCGGCGGGCAGAGCGGATCGTCGACCGGAT
>DALZRX010000469.1:0-3627 GCA_032015805.1 Achromobacter sp. | reverse complement strand
GGTGTTTGTGCGCGTCGTGGACGCCAATAGCTTCACCCGGGCGGCCGACAGCCTATCGCTTCCGCGCACCACCGTCACCACCATCATTCAGAATCTGGAACGCCTGCTGGGCGTGCGCCTGCTGAATCGCACCACGCGCCGCATCGGCCTCACGCCCGACGGCGCGGGCTATTACCAGCACTGCGTGCGCATTCTTGCCGACGTGGAAGAAACCGAGGCCTGCTTCCAGGAAGCGGCCCTGCGGCTCAAGGGCCGTCTGCGGATCGACGTGCCGACCTGCATCGGCCGCTTGATCCTGATTCCCTCATTGTGTGATTTCCACGACAAATATCCGGATGTCGAGCTGGTGCTGGGTCTGGGAGACCGTCCGGTCGATATGGTCCAGGAAGCCGTGGACTGCGTGATCCGCGCCGGTGACCTCGAAGATTCCAGCCTGGTCGCCCGCCGCATCGGCACCCTGCAGACCGTCACCTGCGCCTCGCCTACCTATGTAGCGCGTCACGGCATGCCGCAGACGATCGAATCGCTGCGCGACCATCACGCGGTGCATTATTTCTCCAGCCGCACCGGCCGTAACTGCGCCTGGGACTTCAAGGTGGATGGCAAGCACCAGGAAGTGGACATGAAGGGCACGGTGGCCGTGAACGAAGCGGGCGCCTACCTGGATTGCGGGCTGAAAGGCTTTGGCCTGATCCAGACCGCTCGCTACATGGCGCTGCCGTACCTGCAATCGGGCGAGCTGATCGAGATCCTGCCGCAGTGGAAGCCCAGCTCCACGGCAATCTCGGTGCTGTATCCCCAGAGCCGGCAGTTGTCGCCCAAGGTGCGCGCGTTCACCGACTGGGTCGCTGAATTGTTTGCCGGGTGTCCGCTGCTCAGCGGCCGGGACGAGACCGATCCGGCCGCCGCCTCCTGCGCTGTCTACCAGCGCAATCAAGCCCAGCCCGCTGCCGCCCAACCGCCGGTTCCCGCGATCCCCGCCCTGGCCGACATGGCGCCGCGGCGCCGCACCGCGCGCGAAGAAGCCGCCGAATACGTGCTGTAAGTACCTGCGGTATACGAGAAGACATGGTGGGCCCGCGGGTCCGCCATGTGCGTTAAGCACGGGAAACCCCGTAGTAAATACAGCCCTTACGTCCCTCGTATCGGATGAAACGTCTGTATAGTCCGACAGTCAAAGCCTACAACGCCCTTACTGTCGATCCGCGCTATGCAGCCTGTTCTACCCGCTTACCTGATCGCCCGTTGGTTGTTGCTGCTTGTGCTGTTGGCGGGGGTTTACTTTCTTAGCGGATTCCTGGTTCCGGCCCTCGCGGCGCTGATCATCGGCCTGGCCAGTTGGCCCTTGTACCAGCGTCTCGTCGTCCGCTGCGGCGGCCGCACGGCGGTCGCCGCGTCGCTGGCGCTGCTGGTCGTCATCGTGGTGCTCATCGTCCCGATGTCGCTGGCCCTGTCCTATGCCATCAAGGAAGCCAGCGCCTTTTTCGCCTGGGCCATCGCGGCCAACCGCCACGGCGTGGACGTGCCAGCATGGATCTCCTCCTTGCCCGTGGTCGGCGATCGCCTGGCGCAGTACTGGGAATCCTATATCGGCCAGCCCCACGCGCTGGGCGCACTGGTCGAAGCCGTCAGCGGCGAGCATCTGGGCAACATCTACCGCATGGCGCTGGCCGCCACCGGCAACGTTTTCCAGTTGCTGCTGACTGTCCTCTTCATGCTGATCACGCTGTTCTTCGTCTATAAGGACGGCATCCGCATGGTTGCCCAGCTCGACGTATTGGGCGAACGCATCCTGCCCGCCCGCTGGCAGCGCTTTTCGCGCGTGGTGCCGGCCACCATCAATTCCACCGTCACCGGCATGGGGCTGATCGCACTGGGCGAAGGCGTGGTGCTCGGCATCGCGTATTGGGTCGCCGGCGTGCCGTCGCCCGTGCTGCTGGGCGTGGTCACCGGCTTCATGGCCCTGATCCCCGGCGGCGCGCCGCTGTCGTTCACGCTGGTGTCCCTGTATCTCGTGGGCTCGGGCCATGTGGTCGCGGGCATCGCACTGATGGTCTGGGGCAGCGTCGAACTCTTCATCGTCGACAAGACCTTGCGCCCGCGGCTGGTGGGCGGCCCGGTCAAGCTGCCATTCCTGCCGACCTTCTTCGGCCTGGTGGGCGGCGTGAAGACCATGGGGATTGTCGGATTGTTCGTCGGGCCGGTGCTGATGGCGCTGCTGGTGGCCGTCTGGCGCGAATGGGTCCACCACGAAGTCCAGGAGCGCGACGCCGCCCGGCTGACGCCGACGACGGTCCAGCCCGGCAAGACGTCTGCAGGCTGAGCACGCAGAAGCGGGCCGGCGGCCTTGCCGTTTTGGTAATCTAGCCGTCCCGCGTCGACCGGCGCCTTGCCCGGTACGCGCCTGCCCGCATGCAGACGCGTCGCATACGCCGCGGGCTGTGAGGATCAAGATGTCCGGGTTACTGCCTGATGATCAGATAGCCGTCCTGCGCGAGCAGGGCTTTGTCGTGGCGCGCCAATTCGCCGGTCAGGAGCAGGTGGCTGCGCTGCGCGCGCTGGCCGAACGCCATTTGCGCGATCACGTCGCGCCCATCGAATACGAAGCCGACCTGCGCTACCCCGGCGCGCCGGAGTCGCGCAGCGCCAAAGGCGGCCTGACCGTGCGTCGTCTGCTCAACGCCTACGCGCGTGATCCCTTGTTCGCGCAGTGGGCCACCGATCCGGGCATCGGCCAGTGGCTGAAACGCTATTTCAACCAGACGCCGGTGCTGTCCAAGGTGCATCACAACTGCGTGATGACCAAGCATCCCGCCTATGGCAGCCTGACGGGCTGGCATCAGGACATCCGCTATTGGTCGTTTTCCGACACGGACCTGGTGTCCTGCTGGCTGGCGCTGGGCCCGGAAACGCGCGCCAACGGCGGCCTGTCGTTCATTCCGGGTTCGCACGCGGCGGCCTATGCGCCCGATCAGTTCGACGACAAGAAGTTTTTCCGCGAAGACGTCCCGCAGAACGCCGACTGGATCGCGCGCGCCGTCTGTCCTGAATTGCAAGCGGGCGATGTGGTGTTCTTCCACTGCCGCACGCTGCATGCGGCGCAGGGCAACAGCAGCGACCGCGTGAAACTGTCGGTGGTCCATACGTATCACCCCGAGTCCTGCCATCCGCTGCCCGGCACCCGGTCGGCATCGCAGGCGGGGGTGGCGCTGGCGGGGGCGTAACGCCTCGGAATGCCCGTAGACTGTTAAATCCCTATTCCGCGTTCCGGCGATGCAGCGTGCCGGGCGGGTCCGCAATCCCTACTTCGGAACCAAAGCAACATGCGTGAAAAAATCGTCTTCATCGGCGGTGGCAACATGGCCTCCGCCATCATCGACGGGCTGCTCGGCCAAGGCCGGGCGCTGACCGATTTCCTGGTGATCGAGCCGTATGCGCCCACGCGGGAAGCGCTGGTCTCGCGCGGGCTGCCGTGCCAGGAAAGCGTCAACGGGGACATCGGCGATGCCGCGCTGTGCGTGCTCGCCACCAAGCCGCAGGTGCTGCGCGAAGCCTGCGGCCAAGTCAGCCAGCATCTGCCGGCCGACGCCACGGTGGTCAGCATCGCGGCGGGCGTCGAGCTCGCCG
>DALZRX010000468.1:0-3635 GCA_032015805.1 Achromobacter sp. | reverse complement strand
GGTTCGACAAAGCCGATCAGCCGGACGATGGCGCCGTCCGGCCGGCGCAGCGCCACCGTCGCGCCGGCGCGGACGCCGGGCAGGGCGGCGATGGCGGCGTCGATCTCCGCCAGCTCGATCCGGTAACCGTGCAGCTTGATCTGGTCGTCGATGCGGCCGCGGAAGGTGACCAGGCCCTGCGCGTCGATCTCACCCAGGTCGCCGCTGCGGTAGCCGCGCTTGCCGTGGCGCGTGAACATGCGCGTCGCGTTCAGGTCGGGACGGTTCAGGTATCCCCGCATGACGTGATCGCCCGAGATATTGATCTCGCCGTTTTCGATGAAGACCTCGGCGTAGGGCTTGGCGCGGCCGATCGGAAACGGATTCGGCGCCGCGGCGCGCAGCGCGGGGTCGATCTCGACCCAGGTGGTCGAGCACGTGGCTTCCGTAGGCCCATACGAGTTGACGATGCGCACCTGCGGGAAGCGCTGCCACAATTCTTCGACCAAGGCCGGTGTCAGCGATTCGGCGCCGAACACGAAGACGCGCAGATCGGGCAGGTGCGCATGATCGAAGTCGGGGTTGAACAACTGCTGCCGCACGAACGAGGGCGTGGAAGCCCAGACGCTGATGCGGGTATCGGCCAGGTATTGCACGAAGCCGTCGCGCTGCGCGATGGCCTCGCGCGGGCACAGCACGCAGGTGCCACCCAGGGTCAGCGCGCCCACCCAATTGAAAAGCGAGAAATCGAAACTGAACAGCATCTGGTCCATGAAAACCGGCGCCGCGCCCAGCGCCAGGCAATCGCGTATCCATCCGGCGAAGAGCGCCACGCTTTCGCGGCCGATCTGCACGCCCTTCGGGTCGCCCGTGCTGCCGGACGTGAACATGATGTAGGCCAGGTCCTTTTCCGCCAGCGGCGCGGGCTGGGCGCCGGCCAAGACGAAATCCGACTGCTGCGCGTCGTAGCGCAGGCCGGCACGCACCAGCTCGCCGATGCGCGCGATGCGTTCGGGCGGGTTGATCACGTCCACCGGCACGAAGGGCACGCCCAGTTTCAGGCAGCCCAGCATGGCCACCAGGAACGCCGTCTCCTTGTGGCCGGAGATCACCAGCGGCACACCGGCGCGCGCTCCGGCTTGCAGCGCGGCACGTTCCCAGGCTCGTGTGGCGGCGAGCAGGGCACCCCAGGACGTCGCGCCGCTGGCGTCCACGACGGCGATGGCGTCCGCGCCGGTCTGCGTATCCACGAAATCGCAGGCTTTGAAGTCGAAGCGCATGGTGTAGCCCTCCCGTGGGCGCGCGTCAGGCGCGGCGGTGTTCCGCGATGAAGGCCGCCAGCGTGTGGACCGACTCCAGGTGCACGTCGATCTCGGTGGGCGGGATCTTGCAGCCGAACTCGCGCTCCACCGCCAGCGCCACGTCGACGGCTGCCAGCGAATCGACCAGCCCAGATTCGATCAGGAGCGTGTCGGGGTCGACCTGGGTGAGGATGATGCCTTCGACGATTTGCGCCACTTTGGCTTCGATAGCGTTGATGTCCATGTGATGCTCCGCGACCTTGTGAGGTCAGAATTGGAAGTAGAGGAACCGGGCTTCCTTGTGCAGGTTGGCCAGGCAGAAGACCAGCAGCGCCAGCATGACCGCAATCCATGCGACGTTGGGTCGCCAGCGCATGAATGCCTGCGGGGCCTCGTTCGGCTTGAAGAGGGCGGGCGACCAGCGGCCCAGGATCTGGTGCGAGTTCGGCGTGAACCAGGCGATGCCCAACAGCACGGCGGCATAAATAAGCTGCATGTGGTGTCCCGCGATGACGCGCCACGCATCGCCCCACGCCAGGCCCGCCACGTGCGTGGACAGATCGAGCGCCTCGACACCCCGCGCGCCCACCATGCCCTGCACCAGCAGCAGGGCGTCGCCCACGCCGTGCGCCCGGAAGAATGCCTGCGCCACCAGCACGGCGATGAACGTGATCAGCACGCACAGCGCGCGCGTGGCGGGACGGGTGTTGCGCGCGGCAGCGGGCTTGCGGCCCACGACGAAGATGCGCCAGGCGTGGTTCACCGACAGGTACATGGCGTGCAGCAGACCAAAGACGACAAACTGGAAGCCCGCGCCGTGCCACACGCCCGCCAGGGTCATCGTGAACAGCGTGGGCAACGCGATGCTGCCTGCAAAGCCCCCCAGCGTCTTCAGCCCGGCGGACCCGACCGGCAGGTTGCGCTTCGTGCGCCAGTTGTTCACGGCCACCGCGACCGGATAGTAGAGATAGGCGGTGATGTAGCGCGTCAGCGTCATGTGCCAGCGCGCCCAGAATTCGATGATGTTGCCCGCCTTGTAGGGCGAGTTGAAATTCAGCGGGAAGCGGATGCCGAACATCTTGGCCAGGCCCAGCGCCATGTCGGAGTAGCCCGAGAAGTCGAAATAAAGCTGCAGCGCATAGCAGAGGCTGGCGCCCCATGATCCGAAGAACTGAAGTTCGCCCGGCGCCGCGAAGCCGGCGTCCGCGTACGGGGCGATGCCATCGGCCAGCAGCACTTTCTTGGCCAGGCCGATCACGAACAGCATTGCGCCCACCGACAGGTTTTCGGCCTTGAACCGGTAATTTTCCGGCTGCGCGAACTGCGGCATCATCTCCTTGTGATGCAGGATGGGGCCGGCGATCAGGTGCGGAAAGAACGTGACGAACAGCACGTAGCTCAGCAGGCTGCGCTCCTTCACCACGCCCGCCTTGCAGTCCAGCAGATAGCCTATCTGCGTGAACGTGAAGAACGAAATGCCCAGCGGCAGGATGATGTCGTCCGCCGTCGCGGCTGTCATGCCCAGGTCGTTCAGGAAGTTCAGCAGCGTCGCGAAGTACTTGTAGTGAAAGAGCAGCGCCAGGTCGGCGCCTACCCCCAGGCCCACGATCAGGCCCTGCAGCCGGGGCCGCCCGGCGTAGTGCAGGATCAGTTGGCTGACGATGTAGTTGAACGCGATGGAGCCGGCCAGCAGCACGACGAACTGCGGATTCCACCAGCCGTAGAAGACCAGCGAGGTCAGGCACAGCCACAGCGCCGCAAGCCGCACGTTCAGCGGTCCCAGCGCGTAATACACGGCCAGCGTGACGGGCAGGAAGATCAGCAGGAACAGGTAGGAGTTGAAGAGCATGTGGGTTCGCTACGGGATGCGGGCCAGCAGGGCTTGTTCGTCCGCGGTCAGCGGCAGCGACAGGGCGTTCTCCGAGAACTCCCAGATGACGAGTTTCAGGCTGGCGGGCCATTGCGCGCGCTGATTGAGCGCCATCGTCAGCGCCCCCGAGAACTGGCCGCCGTCCAGGCTCATGTTCCAGACCTCGCGGCCCAGACCCATGCCCAGGCGTTCCGCAAACTGGCTGCGGCGGCCATTCGAGCTGCCTGCGAGCAGGACTTCAACCGGGGGCGGCTCGTCCAGCAGGCCGCCGCTGCGCACGGGTTCGATCTTTGCTTCCGACACCCGCTCCAGCGCCGGCCGCCAGGCGGGCCGCGCGTTCTCCAGGCCGGCGAGCACGATCAGGTCGCCCATGCGCGCCTGCGGTGCCGGGGCGGGTTCCGTCTTGAAGGATTGCGTGCCGGGACCGTTCAACAGCGGCAATGCCGCGTCGGCCACGCGCGCTGCCGCCGCCTGCGCGCCCTGCG
>DALZRX010000467.1:0-3638 GCA_032015805.1 Achromobacter sp. | reverse complement strand
CCAATTGGCCGAGGAAAAGTACAGCGTCCGTATCATCGAGCACGACCTGAAGCGCTGCGAATACCTGGCGACCCAGCTTCCCGACAGCGTGCTGATCCTGCACGGCAGCGGCACCGACGAGGCGCTGCTCGAGCGCGAGAACATCGAGGACATGGACACCTGGCTGGCGCTGACCAGCGACGACGAGGACAACATCATGTCGTCGCTGCTGGCCAAACGGCTGGGCGCGCGCAAGGTGATCGCCCTGATCAACCGCCACGCGTACGGCGAACTCATGCAGGGCAGCCACATCGACATCGCCGTGTCGCCCTCGCAAGCCACCATGAGCGAACTGCTGCGGCACGTGCGCCGGGGCGACGTGGTCGCCGTGCATCGGCTGCGCCAGGGCGTGGCCGAGGCGCTGGAGGCCATCGCCCATGGCGACCGCTCCACGTCCAAGGTGGTGGGCCGCGCGGTGGGCAAGATCAGTCTGCCCAAGGGGGCCACCATCGGCGCGCTGGTGCGCGGCGAAGAAATCATCATGCCCGATGCCGATACCGTGATCGAAACCGACGACCATGTCATCGTCTTCGTGCCCTCGCGCCAGCAGATGCCGCGCGTGGAAAAGCTGTTCCAGGTCTCGGCGTCCTTTTTCTGATGCGCCGCCCTCTCCACCCCTTGCGTGGGCCGCGCGCGGCCGGATAAGCCTCCATGAAGCGTGTCCTGGCCACCCTCTACATCCTGGGCCTCACCATGGTGATGTTCGCCCTCACCATGCTCATCCCGCTGTTCATCGCCTATGTGGGGGCGGACGAGGCGCGGGACGCCTTTCGCGACGGATTTCTCATTTCGGTCGGCATTGGCGGCGGCCTGGCCGCGCTGACGCGGCGCAACCGCAGCGAACTGCGGGCCCGTGACGGCTTCGTGCTGGTGTCGGCGGTGTGGGCCGGCCTGCCGTTGCTGGCGGCCATTCCGCTCCTCCTGTATTTCCACGGCGCCGGGCTGCCGTTGTCCTTCACGGGCGCCTATTTCGAGGCCATGTCGGGGCTGACCACCACCGGCGCCACGGTCCTGACCAACCTGGACACCTTGCCGCCATCGATCAATCTGTGGCGGGCGACGCTGATCTGGATCGGCGGCATGGGGATCCTGGTGCTGGCGGTGGCCATTCTGCCGTTGCTGGGCGTCGGCGGGCACCAGGTGGTCCGGGCGGAGACCCCGGGGCCGATGAAGGACGAGCGGCTGACACCCCGCATCGCCAGCACGGCCAAGGCCCTGTACGCGGTGTATTTCGTGTTTTCGATCCTCTGTTTCCTGGCGTACCGGCTGGCCGGGCTGTCCTGGTTCGAGGCGTGGTGCCACATGGCCACCACCATGGGATTGGGCGGCTTTTCCACCTGGGACGACGGCTTCGCCCACTTCGACTCGGTCGCGGTCGAGATGGTGGCCATGGTGTTCATGCTGATCGCCGGGATCAACTTCGCCACGCATTTCAACGCCTTCCGCCAGCGCAGCCCGCGCGCGTACTGGCGCTGCCCGGAGGCGATCCCTTACCTGGTCGTCGTGCTGGGGGTCGGGTTGGTCATCTCGGTGTACCTCTTCATCAAGGACGTCTACACCGATCCCCTGGAAGCGCTGCGCTACGGGATGTTCAACACCATTTCCATGGCCACCACCACCGGCTATGCCAACACGGACTTCGCGCAGTGGCCGCTGTTTGCGCCGTTGACGATGCTGCTGCTGTCGGGCTTTGCCACATCGGCCGGGTCGACGGGGGGCGGGATCAAGATGATCCGTGCCATCCTGCTGATCAAACAGGCCCGCAATGAGCTGGTGACGATGCTGCACCCGCATGCCATCAGCCCGGTCCGGATCAATGGCAGGGCGGTCGAGACGCGGACCATGTCATCCGTGCTGGCCTTCATGCTGTTCTACGGCCTGTCCATCGCGGTATTCACCAGCCTGCTGCTGCTCTCCGGCCTGGACCCCATCACGGCCTTCTCCGCGGTCTTTGCCAGTGTGAACAACACCGGTCCGGGGCTGGGCCCCGTGGGGCCGATGGGCTCCTTTGCGGTGCTGTCGGACTTCCAGATCTGGGTCTGCACTTTCGCCATGCTGATCGGCCGCCTGGAGCTGCTGACGGTGCTGGTGCTGTTCACGCCGATCTTCTGGCGCAAATAGGCGCCGGCGAGCGGCGAATTCATCAGGGATAACCCTAATTCGGGTTATCCCGCCCCCTCCCAAAAACCCCGCCAGCGCTGGCTTTCCGGTGCGCGCGCGCCCGCGACCCGCGTCAATCCTATGTTGTAAGCGCTCGCTCACTTTTCTTCAGAGGGCAAAACCGGATGATTCGCGATGTTGCACACAAATGTCACGATTTTCAATCGTTTTGCCACAAACCTGCGGCTATCATGCGTTCACAAGCCGCCGTCTAGTGCCCCCCGGGAAGTTACCGGGCTTCAAGGTCGAACGGCGCATACCCTCATCAAACATTCAAAGGAGTCCGAGATGGAACAAATCCCGTTCATTTCGTCGGCCCCCAATACCCTGGGCATCGAACTCGAGCTACAACTGATCGACCCCCGCAGTTTTGACCTTGCTGCAGCCTCTGACGAACTGTTGGCCCAAATGGCCAATCATCCTATTGCCGACCGCGTCAAACCCGAAATCACGCGGTCCATGATTGAACTGAACTCCTCGGTGCACGAGCACCCCATGGGCCTTCTGGCCGAAATGCGCGAGATGCGCGACGCCCTGGTCGAAGCCGCCGATGCGGTCGGCGTGTCGGTGGCGGGCGGTGGCGCCCATCCCTTCATGCGCTGGCAGGAACGCTCCATCTCCGATACTCCGCGCTTCCAGTACCTGGCCGAAATGTACGGTTACCTGGCGCGTCAATTCACCGTTTTCGGCCAGCACATCCACCTGGGCGTGAAAAGCGGCGACGACTCCATCAAGTTGCTGCGCCGGCTGTCGCCCTACGTGCCGCATTTCATCGCGCTGTCGGCCTCGTCGCCGTACTGCGAGGGCGTGGATACGCTGTTCTCGTGCTCGCGCCTGAACGCGGTCAACAGCTTCCCGCTGGCGGGCCACATGCCGGCCGACGTCAAGGACTGGTACCAGTTCGAAGCCCACCTGTCGCAGCTTCGCGCGTTCGGCCTGGCCGAGAGCATCAAGGACCTGTACTGGGATATCCGGCCCAAGCCCGAGTTCGGCACGGTCGAGATCCGCGTCTGCGATACGCCGCTGACAGTGGAGCGCGCCTGCCAGATCGCGGCGTTTGCCCAGGCGCTTGCCGTGTTGCTGATGCGCGAGGAAGACCCCAGCGACAACGCCTGGCTCTCCTACCGCAGCAATCATTTCCAGGCTTGCCGTTTTGGCCTGCAGGGCAGCTATGTCACGCCGGACGGGCAGCGCGTGCGCCTGATCGACCATCTGCGCGCGTTGTTCCAGCGCCTGATGCCGGTTGCCGAAGAACTGGGCACGGGCGACATGATCGCCGCCCTGCGCGACGATGCCATCCGTTCCGGCAACGACGCCCGCTGGCTGCGCAGCCAGTACCACCGTCTGCGCGACCTGCCGCTGGTGGTGGAAGCCATGTCGAACGCCTGGCGCGGTACGGCGGCGCCCGTCGCGCCGCCGGCGGAACCGACTGCGGTGCT
>DALZRX010000466.1:0-3660 GCA_032015805.1 Achromobacter sp. | reverse complement strand
CGCCTGCGAGTGATCGAGGCAGGTCCGGTCGCGGTGCTGGTGCTGCTGTGCGTGGGCCTGGCCGCCGGCGCCGGTCCGGTGTCGGCCTACCTGGACGACGCCGCGCGCTCGCTCGACCAGCCCGCGTCCTACATCGACGCCGTCATGTCCGCGCAGACCGTGCGCGGCCTCAAGGGGGGAAGCTGATGCGCCGCCTTTACTTCCTGATCCTGCCCACGCTGCTGTTCGTCCTGTGGCTGGTGCTGAACGAAAGCATTTCGCCGGGGCAGATCGCCCTGGGGCTTGCGCTGGCGCTGTGGTTCACGTGGGCCGCCTCGCGCCTGCGCCCGTTGCACGCGCGACCGCGTCATCTCTGGAAGGTGATTCCGCTCTTTCTGCACGTGACGCTGGACATCATGAAGTCCAACATCGCGGTCGCGCGGCTGATCCTGAACCCGCGCCGCAATGAATTCTCACCCGGGTTCATCCTGATCCCGCTCACCATGCGCGACCCGCATGGCCTGGCGATGCTGGCCTGCATCGTCACCTACACGCCCGGCACGGTCTGGGTGGACCTGACCGAGGACCACAGCCTCAAACTGCACGTGCTCGACCTGCAGAACGAAGATGAGTGGATCCAACTGGTGCAGCAGCGCTACGAGCGCCCGTTGATGGAGATGTTCGAATGAATTCCGTACTGTATTGGGCGGCATCCTTTGCCTTGCTCTGCTTTGCGCTGGGCATGGTGTTCGCCACCATCCGCCTTCTGCGCGGCCCCACCGCCCAGGACCGCGTCCTGGCCCTGGACACGCTGTATATCAACGGCATGCTGACCATGCTGGTGTTCGGCATCCGGTCTGGCACGTCCGTGTACTTCGACATTGCGCTGCTGATCGCGCTGTTCGGCTTCGTGGGGTCCACCGCAATGGCGCGCTTTCTGCTGCGTGGCGAGGTCATCGAGCCATGATGCACGTCGACCTCCCGCTGTGGGCGAGCATTCCCGCCTGCATCCTGCTTGTGCTGGGCGGCCTGCTTGCCGTGACCGGCTCGGCCGGCCTGCTGCGCTTCCGGACCTTCCAGGCGCGCATCCATGCGCCCACCCTCGGCAACACGATGGGTTGCGCCTGCGTGTTGGCGGCGTCCATCCTCGTGTTCTCGGCGTTGTCCGCGCGCCCGGTGTTTCATGAAGTCATCATCACGCTGCTGCTGATTGTGTCGTCTCCTGTCACGGCCATGCTCCTCATGCGCGCCGCAACGTACCGCAACCGCCTGACCCCGGCCGAAGCGGACAAGGACGCACGCTGAAACCGGGGCGGCCGTGCCTCTTTCGTTGAAACGTAACCTTACGAATGCAAGTTGCTAGTTATGTCCCCCATGGCGTCATCGTGGGATAGTGGTGACAGTTGGCGGCGCAGTGCAATGCCGCGCCGCCCGGGTTCAATCTCTTCTAAAGGAGCTGACCATGAATACTGTTCCCATGCCCTCGAAGCGCCTCGCGGCCATTTTGTGCACAGCCGGTCTCATGCTTGCCGCCGGTGCGGCCCACGCGGCCAATAACACGGGATCGTCACAATCCCGCTACCAGCAGGACGTTGCGGCCTGCAAGAGCGGCACCACCGGGCAACCGCTGGAAACCTGCCTGCGCGAAGCGGGCGCAGCCCGCCAGGAGCGCGGCCGCCAGAATCTGCGTGAAGACAGCCCCGAGCAACTGCAGCAAAACATGCTGGCCCGCTGCAACCGCCTGCCGGAGGCACAGCGCCAGAATTGCGTCACGCAGATGACCTCACCCAGCAACGTGCGCGGCAGCGTGCAGGGCGGCGGCGTGCTTCGCGAAACCGTGATCCAAGTGCCGGCGGGCACCGCTCCAGGCATGGCGCCGGCTCCGGGCATGGCCCCCGCGCCGGGCATGGCTCCCGCTCCGGGCATGGCTCCCGCGCCGGGCATGGCTCCGCCTCCGGGCACGGGAACGATGTCCGCGCCCATTCGCCAGTAGGGCAGCGCGTGATTCAGGGCGCTGGATGAGTCAGGCCATTTGAAACCGGCCGCACGACGCAAGGCGCCCGCATGAAGGCGCAGCCGCTGCCGCATTCAGGCAAAATGGCGGCTGTCGCCTTTTTTCACGCCCATCCATGTCCGACGTCATCGCCCTGATTTTTGATTTTGACGACACGCTGGCTTCGGACAGCACGTCCGGTTTCCTGGACAGCATCGGGGTGGATACGGCTTCCTTCTGGAAGGAGGAAGTCGACCCTTTGCTGTTTCAGCAGGACTGGGATCCTGTTCCTGCCTATCTCTACAAGATGATCGAGCTGTCCCGGCAGGGGCGCCATGGGCTCATCACGCAGCAACGCCTGAAGGATTGGGGCGCGCGCCTGGACCTGCACGACGGCGTTTCCACGCTTTTTCAGCGGCTGCGCGCTGCGGTGCGGGCCGAACACCCGCAGGTGCAACTTGAGTTCTACCTGATCTCCAGCGGCATCGGCGACGTGGTGCGTTCAACCCCCATTGCGCATGAATTCACCGAGATCTGGGCGTCGGAATTCGTCTATGGCGAAGACGGCGGCATCGCGTTCCCGCGCCGCGTCGTCAGCTTTACGGACAAGACCCGGTACCTTTTCCACATCCAGAAGGGCATCATCGGCCGCGATTTCCGCAACAAGCCGTTCGAGGTCAACCGCAAGGTTCCCGAAGACAGGTTGCGCGTGCCGTTCGACCAGATGGTGTTCGTGGGCGATGGCTACACCGACATTCCGTGCTTTTCGCTGATCCGCCGCGCCGGCGGCTTCGCCTTCGGCGTGTGGGATCCCAAGCACCGCGACAAGCGCAGCCGCGCGTGGGGCTTCATCGAGGAAGGGCGCGTATCCAACCTCAACCAGGCCCGCTACGACGAACACGCCGAGCTGTATCAGTGGCTCGAAGAAGCCGTCACCAGCCTGGCCGGCCGCATCGCGCTGAAATCGCGGGTGTACCGTGGCTGAGCCCGCCCCGGTGGCCGCAGTCCCGGCCTGGACCGAGCAGGACGCCCAATTCATGACCGTGGCTTTGGAACAGGCCCAGGCGGCCTACGACATTGGCGAGGTGCCGGTGGGCGCGCTGGTCGTTTCCGCCAAGGGCGACATCCTGGGCCGCGGCTTCAATCGCACCATCATCGACCACGACCCGACGGCGCATGCGGAGATCGTCGCCTTGCGCGGCGCGGCGCGCCAGCTTGAAAACTATCGGCTGCCCGGCATCACCGTCTACGTCACGCTGGAACCCTGCGTCATGTGCATCGGCGCCATGCTGCACGCGCGCCTGGCGCGCGTGGTGTTTGGCGCCTACGACCCCAAGACCGGCGCTTGCGGCAGCGTGCTGGACGTCGGTTCCGTGCCCAAGCTCAATCATCACACTTCAGTCACCGGCGGCGTGCTGGCGGAACCGTGCGGCGACCTGCTGCGCCGGTTCTTCCGCGAACGCCGCGCCAAGGAATCCATCGCATGAGTACCTCCAAAGCCGCCAAGCCCGCCGCCAAGGCGCGCCGCGCCAAGGCCGACGCCGCCCCGGCTCACGATCACACGCACGATCACGGCGCGGACTGCGGCGACGATTGCGGCCATGATCACGACCACGTTCACCATCACGGCCCCCGCCCGGATGCCCGCGGCATTTATCTTGTTTCCCCATCGTCCGCCGTGCGCGACC
>DALZRX010000465.1:0-3670 GCA_032015805.1 Achromobacter sp. | reverse complement strand
GGGCCTGACGAACACCTTGTTCGTCAGGCCCGGATTCATTGGGCGACGACATGCGACACGGTGGCGGGCGCGGGGTCAAAGTCAAAGTCAGGGTCAGGGAGGCAGGGCCTTGACCGGGCACGCGCCATACGCGCTGCCGGGCTCGTGCAACACCCGCTGCGTGGCGCCGGGGCGGTCTGGAGGCGGCAAGCCGTGGGACGGCCAATGCACCCCAGGGACCGGCGATGCGCCCGTTCGGGCATGCGCGCACAAGCGGCAGGCGAGCTGCATGGCATTGCGGGCGCCGAGTTTGGTGAAGATGCGCGCGCGGTGGGCCTCTACCGTGCGCAACGAGATGCCCAGGTCGATGGCGATGACCTTGTTGGCGCGCCCCGCCGCCACGTATTCAACGATCTGGCGTTCGCGGGCGGTCAGGGATAACAGGGCGGCGTCGAGGTCGGGGTGCGGGAAAGGCATGGGAGGCTCGATTGCAATGTGGAATTGCAAACAGTCTGCCCCGCCGGCAGGCGCCGCGAAAGCTGGCAATTCTGATAGGGGCGGATCAAATCGCCCCGTCTCAAAAGCCCGCCCGCGGCAAGTCTCAGGCCGTGTAAACCAGTTCCAGGTTGTCGATCAGACGCGTGGCGCCCAGCTTGGCCGCGGCCAGCACCACGACGGGTTCGCCCGCCTTAAGGTCGGCGGCTTCGGGGCGATTCAGGTCGCGCTGGCGGCGCAGGGCCACGTAGTCGACCTTCCAGCCGCGCTGCGTGAGGCGCTGGATGGCGTCGTGCTCCAGGCCGGCGGCGTCGCGCTCGCCCTGGGCCAGGCGGCGGCCGATTTCCTGAAGCTCGGCGTACAGCGCCGGCGCCTCGGCGCGCTCGGCATCGCTCAGGTAGCGGTTACGCGAGGACAACGCCAACCCGTCGTCCGCGCGCACGGTTTCGTGCGCCAGCACCTCGACGGGCAACTGGAACTGGCGGCACATGTTGCGCACCACCATGAGCTGCTGGTAGTCCTTCTTGCCGAACACCGCCACACGCGGCTGCACACAGGAAAGGAGCTTGAGCACGACGGTGCTGACGCCCGCGAAGAAGCCGGGGCGGAATTCGCCTTCAAGGATGTCGCCCAGGTCGTCCGGCGGCTGGATGCGGAAATTCTGCGGTTCCGGATACATTTCGCGCTCGTTGGGCGCGAAAAGCACATAGACGTCGCGCGCCGCTTCGAGCTTTTCGATGTCGGCGGCCAGGGTGCGGGGATATTGGTCGAAGTCCTCGTTCGGGCCGAACTGCAGGCGGTTCACGAAGATGCTGGCCACCACGGGATCGCCGTGCTGGCGCGCCAGCTTCATGAGCGCCAGGTGGCCTTCGTGCAGGTTGCCCATGGTGGGCACGAACGACACGCGGTTCTGTCCGCGCAGGTGATCGCGCAGTTCCTGGATGGTGTGTACGACTTTCAAGGGACTCTCCGGGGTTGGGGGCAGCCCGGTCAGGATCAGGCCGCGACCGCCGCCACGCTGGTGTAGGCCAGGCGCACGTAGATGGGAGCATAAGGCTCCGCCTGCGTGATCTCGAGCAGCGATTCGCGCGCCAGCTCCAGCATGGCGATGAAATGCACGACGACGACGGCGGCGGGCGCGCCCTCGCGGACGCGCTCCATGAACAGGTCGCCGAATTCCATGAAACGCACGTCGTTCAGGCGACGCAGGATGTGCGTCATGTGATCGCGCACCGACAACTGCTCGCGCGTGATGTGGTGGTGCTGGTTCAGCTTGGCGCGCTTCATGATGTCCGCCCACGCCGCGCGCAGGTCGTCCACGCTGACGTCGGGCAGCGCGCGCTCGACGCTGAGGTCGGCCACGGCCTGGCTGCTGACAAAATCGCGGCCAAGCTGCGGCAACTTGTCCAGCTTCTGGGCGGCCAGCTTCATCTGCTCGTACTCGAGCAGCCGGCGGACGAGTTCGGCGCGGGGATCCTCGGGCTCTTCACCGGTGTCGGTCTTTTTGACCGGCAGCAGCATGCGCGACTTGATCTCGATGAGCATGGCCGCCATCAACAGATATTCGGCGGCCAGTTCGAGGTTGGTGATGCGGATCTGATCCACATACGACAGATACTGCCGTGTGACATCCGCCATGGGGATGTCCAGAACATTGAAGTTCTGCTTGCGGATCAGGTATAGCAGCAGGTCCAGCGGCCCTTCGAAGGCTTCGAGAAAGATTTCGAGCGCATCGGGCGGAATGTACAGGTCCGTCGGCATCTGGAACAGCGGCTCGCCATACAGACGCGCGAACGCCACGCTATCGATGGTGTCGGGCGTGCTGTCGACGGACGGTTCCACTAGCTTGGCCAGGGCATCGCCTGGCACCGAAGGGTTCTGGACCATGTTTGCCGCAACGGTATCAGTCTGCCTGATACACGTACGGCTTTTGCGCCACGCGGGCCGCGCGGAAGGCCTCAAGCAGCTCCTGGTCCTGCGGTTTGTCCCAGAGGCGGGCGCGTCCCTCGCGCTGGCGCTCTTCGGTGCCAGGATGGGACTTCTTGTAGTCGTTCAGGAACTGGGTGATCTCGGATTCGTAGTTGGTTGCCATGGCACCAATTTCATTAGGTTGCAGATGCCCCGAGTTTACTTCACGGCGGCCCGATCCCCGGCGTTACAATCGTCAGGCATCCATCGCAGCCCTCCGACATGTCCGCAGAATCCGCAGCCGCAGCCAATCCCGCTCCGCCCTCAACCCCGGACGCGGTGCGCGCGGCGCGCATGATTCCCTTCATCGTCGGGTGCGCGCTCTTCATGCAGATGCTGGACGCGACGGTCGTCGCGACCGCCCTGCCCGCCATGGCCAGGGCGCTCGGGTCCACCCCGGTGCGGCTCAACGTGGCCATCACCTCCTACCTTCTGGCTGTCGCCGTCTTCGTGCCCATCAGCGGCTGGGCAGCCGACCGGTATGGCGCCCGGCGGGTATTCATCACCGCGATCGGCCTGTTCACGCTCAGTTCCATCGCCTGCGCCGTCTCGCAGGACTTGCAGCAGCTCGTGCTGGCGCGCATCGTCCAGGGCATGGCGGGCGCCATGATGGTGCCCGTGGGGCGGATCATCCTCTTGCGCACGGTGCCCAAGCAGGACCTGCTCAAGGCCATGTCCTTCCTGTCCATTCCGGCGCTGCTGGGACCGGTGATCGGACCGCCGCTGGGCGGCTTCATGGTCACGTACATGTCGTGGCACTGGATCTTCCTGATCAACATCCCGATCGGCATCCTTGGCATCTTCCTCGTCCTGCGCTTTGTCGCCGAAATCCGCGAAACCGGCACCCCCCGGCTGGACTGGGTCGGCTTCCTGCTCAGCGCCACCTGCCTGGCCACGCTGGTCAGCGGCTTCGAGGCGATCGGCCGCGACGTGATGCCGCTGCCCATGCTGCTCGGCCTCATCGCCATCGGCATCGTCTGCGGCCTGCTCTACGGCGTGCACGCCCGGCGCGTCGAGCACCCCATCATCGACCTGTCCCTGATGCGGATCCCCACCTTCGCCATCTCCACGCTGGGCGGCAATCTGTGCCGCTTCGCCGTCGGCGCCACGCCGTTCCTGCTGGCCATGCTGCTGCAGGTCGGCTTCGGCCTCACGCCGTTCTCGGCGGGCCTCATCACCTTCGCCAGCGCCGCCGGCGCGCTGCTGATGAAATTCGTCGCCACGCCCA
>DALZRX010000464.1:0-3674 GCA_032015805.1 Achromobacter sp. | reverse complement strand
CGGGATGACCGGTTCGGACACCAGTCCGCGGCCCAGCTCGGCATGCACCGGCAACAGGCTGGCCGGCACTTCGCCAAAGCCGCCGTGGTCCTGCGAAATATTCAATCCCAGCACGCCCAGTTCGGCCAGCGCGTTCCACGCCTGCCGATCCAGCTTGCCCGCGGCCTGGCGGGCACGCCGTTGGGGAAAGGTCCAAGCCTGGTCCACCAGGCGGCGCAGGCTGTCGGCCAGCATGCGCTGTTCTTCCGTGTAGATGAAATCCATGCGTCGTGTTCCTGTCGGGTTGCGCGGCCGGCCTAGACGCCCAGCACCAGGCGGGCGATGAGGCCCTTCTGCACTTCGGTCGTGCCGCCATAGATGGAGGTCTTGCGCATATCGGCATAGCCGGCCCCGGCGGCAGCGGCCATCTCGGGCCCGGGGCCGTGGAAATCGTTGTCTGCCAGCATCCAGTCGGGGTCATACGGCCAGGAATCCGGCCCCGCGACCTCCATCTGCAGCATGGCCAGGTCCTGCTGGATTTCCGATCCGCGAATCTTCAACACCGAAGCCTCCGGCCCCGGCGTGCCGTCGTTGCTGGCGGCCACGCGCAGCAGCAGCATCTCCAGCGCCATGATGTCCACCTCGATGCGCGAGATGCGGTCCCGCATCCGGCTGTCCTGCAGGAGCGGCCGCCCGCGCGATTGCGCGCGCGCCGCCATCTCCTTCAGGATGCCCAGTTCGCGGTGACAATGGCCCAGGCCCGCGATGCCCGTGCGCTCATGGCCGAGCAGGTACTTGGCGTAGGTCCAGCCCTGGTTTTCCTCGCCGACCAGATTGGCGGCCGGCACGCGCACGTTCTCCAGCCAGACCTCGTTGACGTCGTGCCCGCCATCCAGGGTGCGGATGGGCCGCACCGTCACGCCGGGCGAGCGCATGTCCAGCAGCAGCATCGAAATGCCCCGCTGGGCACGCGCCTCGGGATCGGTTCGCACCAGGCAGAACATCCAATCCGCGTACTGGGCAAGCGTGGTCCAGGTCTTCTGCCCATTGACGACATACTCGTCGCCGTCGCGCTCGGCGCGCGTTTTCAGCGACGCCAGGTCGGATCCGGAACCCGGCTCCGAATATCCCTGGCACCACCAGTCCTCCACGCGGATCATGCGGGGAAGCAGGCGGGCTTTCTGATCAGGGCTGCCGTACTTCATCAGCACCGGGCCGATCATGGACAGACCGAACGGCAGCAGCCGCGGCGCGCCGGCCTTGAAGCATTCCACTTCGAAGATCAGGCGCTGCAGCGCATTCCATCCCGTGCCGCCGAACTCGACCGGCCAGTTCGGCGCGCCCCAGCCCTGGTCGGCCAGGATGTTGTGCCATCGCACGTAGTCGTCGCGTTCCAGCCGCTGGTGCCGCAACACCTTGGCGCGAATGTCTTGCGGCAGCTTGGCGGCGGCGAAAGCGCGCACGGCTTCGCGGAATTGGCGCTCTTGCGGCGTCCAGGTCAGGTTCATGGTCCACCTCCTTTGCCCGGTATCTAGCCACGCCGCGCACGGCCGGACAATCTGCCTCTTCCGAAGACGGGCTTCGCGCTGCGTGTAGGGCGCGCGGCCACTACGGATTGGCAAAAGTCCTGCTTCAGCAATGAAGAATGGCCGAAGCGGAAGGCAGTGCCGACACTAGGGCCTGTTCAAGTTTCAACCGTGATCCATTGGAATCCCATCGCACCATGACTGCTTCCGAACAGACGGATGGCGTGTCGCAAGGCGTCGAGGCGCAGTACCGCCAGGCGCTCGACGACGGCCGCTTCCTCATCCAGCGCTGCGGCGGCTGCGACCGCGCCGCCTTCTATCCCCGCATGATCTGCCCGCACTGCGGCGCGGACCGGCTTGATTGGGCCACGCCTGACGGGCGCGGCACCGTCTATTCCACCACCGTCGTGCGGCGCAAGCCCGAGGCGGGCGGCGACTACAACGTGGCGCTGATCGACCTGCAGGAAGGCGTGCGGCTGATGAGCCGCGTCGATGGCGTGGCGCCCGACGCGGTCCGCATCGGCATGGGCGTGCGCGCCCAGGTGATCCAGCAGGACGGGCGCGGCCTGGTCGTTTTCGTACCCAACAAGGAGGCGCCATGACGCTGAACGAATTGCGCGGCGCCGTGGCGGTGGCCGGTGTGGGGCACGCCGGTCTCGGCCAGGCGGCGGGTTTCACCGAAATGGAAATCCTGATCCAGGCGGCGCAACGCGCGGTGGCGGACGCAGGCCTGACGATGCGCGATATCGACGGCATCTGCACCGCCAGCGTGGCCGCGCCCATGTGGGCCATGCCCGTGATCGAGCATCTGGGCATCCGCCCCACGTTCATCGACAGCACCATGCTGGGCGGCTCCAGTTTCGTGGCGCACCTGATGCCGGCGCTGCACGCCCTCGCATCCGGCCAGTGCAACGCGGTGCTGGTCTGCTATGGCAGCACGCAGCGCACCTCCACGCTCAGCCGCGCCGAGGTGGGCCGCGTGCGCAAGCAGTTCGATCCGCAGCCCTATGAGTCGCCCTACGATCCGCTCAGCCCGCTGTCCTCGTATGCGTTGGCGGCGGCCCGGCACATGCACCAATACGGCACGCGCCGCGAAGACCTGGCGCGGGTGGCGCTGGCGGCCAACCAATGGGCCCAGCTCAATCCCGAGGCGCAACTGCGCGAGCCCGCCACGCTGGAGCAGATTCTTTCCGCGCGCATGGTGTCCGACCCCTTGAGCGTGCGTGACTGCTGCCTGGTCACCGACGGCGCGGGCGCTTATGTGCTGGTGCGCGCCGACCGCGCGCGCGACCTGCCCCGGCCGCCGGTCTACGTGCTGGGCAATGCCACGGCGGTCTGGAACCGCCAGATTTCCTCGATGGAAGACCTGACCGTCACCGCCGCGTCCGAATCCGGCAGCCGCGCCTTCGCGATGGCGGGCGTGACGCCCAAGGACATCGACGTCGTGGAGCTCTACGACGCCTTCACCATCAACACGCTGCTGTTCCTCGAAGACCTGGGCTTCTGCGCCAAGGGGGAAAGCAAGGAGTTCATCGCGGACGGCGCGATTGCGCCGGGCGGCCGGCTTCCCGTCAACACCAACGGCGGCGGCCTGTGCTGCGTGCATCCCGGCATGTATGGCGTCTTCATCATGATCGAGGCGGTGCGCCAGCTTCGCGGCGAATGCGGCGAACGGCAGGTCGCGGATGCGCAGCTTGCGCTGGTGCATGGCAATGGCGGTACGCTGTCCAGCCAATCGACCGCCATCCTGGGCACCCAGGCAACACTTTGATCCGACCGTATCACCCATGACCCCAGTAGAACCGATCACCCGCATCCACCACGTCCTGGCGCAGCAGGCGCGCCAGCAGCCCGACGCCATCTGCCTTTACGAGGAAGGCGGCGGCACCCTCACCTATGGCCAGTTGTGGCAGCGGGCGCAGGACACGGCAGATTGGTTGCGCGACCAGGGCGTGCAGCCCGGCCATCGCGTGATGATGGTGGGCGAGAACTGCGCGGCGATGATCGCCGCGCTGTTTGGCTGCGGGGTTGCGGGCGCATGGCCGGTGGGCGTGAACGCGCGCCTGTCCGGCCGCGAGATCGACAACATCCGCCAGCACGCGCAGCCCGAGCTGGTGCTCTACACGAGCGGCGTGTCGCCCGCGGCCGCCGCCCATGCCGCGGCTGCGG
>DALZRX010000463.1:0-3684 GCA_032015805.1 Achromobacter sp. | reverse complement strand
CAGCACGGCGTGCCGGTGGTCCCGCAAGGCGGCAACACGGGCCTGTGCGGCGGCGCCACGCCGGACGATTCCGGCACCGCCGTCGTACTGTCCACCGCCAGGCTCACCGCCGTGCGCGCGCTGGATACCGACAACGACACCATCACGGTCGAGGCCGGCTGCATCCTGCAGGCCGTGCAAGAGGCCGCCGCGGCAGCGAACCGGCTCTTCCCGCTCAGCCTGGCGGCCGAGGGCAGTTGCACCATCGGCGGCAACCTTGCCACCAACGCCGGCGGCACCCAGGTCCTGCGCTACGGCAATACGCGCGACCTCACGCTGGGTCTGGAGGTCGTGACCGCGCAAGGCGAGATCTGGGACGGCCTGCGCGGATTGCGCAAGGACAATACCGGCTACGACCTGCGCGACCTTTACATCGGCAGCGAGGGTACGCTGGGCATCATCACCGCCGCCACCCTCAAGCTGTATCCCCGCCCCGTGGCGTCGTGCACGGCGCTGCTGACGCTGGACAGCATCGACAACGCCGTGGAAGTGCTGTCGCTCGCACGTTCCGGATTCGGCGCCTCGCTGACCGGTTTTGAACTCATGAGCGGCGCCTGCCTGCAAGGCGTGGTGCGGCTGTTCCCGCAGCAGCGCCTGCCGTTCGAAGGCGAGTCCGCCGCCTCGCCGTGGTTCGCCCTGCTCGAACTGTCCGACAGCGAAAGCGAAAGCCACGCCCGCGAGCGCTTCGAGACCGTGCTGGGCGAGGCCATCGAGGCCGGCCTGGTGAATGACGCCGCCATCGCCGCCAATGTTTCGCAGAGCAAGGCGCTGTGGCATCTGCGCGAAAGCATCCCGCTGGCGGAGGCCGAGCTCGGCAAGTCGGTCAAGCATGACGTGTCGATCCCCATCTCGTCGATCGCCGGGTTCGTGCACAAGACCAACGCCCTGCTGCAGGCGCGGTTTCCGGGCGTGCGCCACGTGATCTTCGGCCATCTGGGCGACGGCAACCTGCATTACAACGTGGCCAATGCGCCGGGGCAGACCGAGGCCGAGCTGCTGGCGCTGCAAAGCGAGATCTACGGCGTCGTCCATGACAGCGTGCATGCGCACAAGGGCTCCATCAGCGCCGAGCACGGCGTGGGCCAGCTCAAGCGGGACGAGCTGCCGCGCTACAAAAACCCCGTCGAGCTCGCGCTGATGCGCCGGATCAAGCGCGCGCTGGATCCCCAGGGCCTCATGAACCCTGGCAAGGTGCTGCAGGCATAACACGGCCAGGATCGCAGAACATGGCAACCAGTCCGGCCGCAGGCGCGAATCACCGGGTGCTGATCGTCGAGGACGACCACATCATCGCCGGCAACCTTTACAGCTTCCTGGAGGCGCGCGGCTTTCTTCCCGATGTGGCCTACAGCGGGCCCGCGGCCTTGCAACGGCTGCAGGAGCAGCGCTTTGACGCGGTGTTGCTGGATATCGGGCTGCCGGGCATGGACGGCAACGCCGTGCTGCATGTGATGCGCACCGAACGGCGGCTGGACGTGCCGGTGCTGATGCTGACCGCGCGCGACAGCCTCGAAGACAAGCTGGCGGGTTTTTCACACGGCGCCGACGACTACCTCACCAAGCCTTTCGCGCTGCTTGAGGTCGAAGCCCGGCTGCTGGCGCTGATCCAGCGCGCCAGGGGTTCCACCGTGGACATCGAGCGCACCTTCGGTCCGCTCCAATTCGACGCGCGCAGCCGCGCCGTGTCGGTCAGCGGCGTTCCCGTTCACCTGACCCGCAAGGCGGGCCTCATCATCGAAGTGTTGCTGCGCGACCCGGGCCGCGTGGTGACGCGCGAAGAGCTCGAATCGGTGCTCTGGGGCAACGAGCCGCCTTCGTCCGACGCGTTGCGCAGTCAGGTCCACCTGCTTAGGCGCGCGCTGGCCGATGCGGGTTTTGACGGCATCGAGACCGTGCACGGCACCGGCTGGCGCCTGTCGCTGTCCGGGTCGCCATGATGAGCCGCGCCGCCGCCGGCACGCTGACCCAGCGCGTCGTCTGGGCCCTGACGGGCGCGGTGGCGCTTTTCGTCACGGCGCTTGCCCTGCTGGCCTATCTGACGTTCGACCAGATGGAAGACGACCTGGTCAACGACATCCTCAACACCGAGATGGACCGCCTGGTGCAGCACGCGCGCAGCAGCGACGAGTTCCTGCCGCGCCATGGCGCGCGCGAACTGGGTGGATCCATGCGCGCGTGGCTGAGCGTGGACGGCCAGCCGCCCGCCGGCATGCCGCCCGAACTGCTGTCGCTGGAAAACGGTCTGCATCTCCTCGAACCGGGCGCGTACACCTGGCACGTAATGGTGGCCGAGACAGGCCGCGGCACGGTGTACCTGCTGTACGACGCGACCGACAACGAGGAGCGGGTGCATGACTTTGGCCTGATCGTGCTGGGGGTGGGCGCCATCTGCGTGGTGCTCGCGTATGCGCTTTCGCGGCGCGTGGCGGGGGTGGCGGTCGGACCCCTGCTGGAATTGACGGACCGGCTGTCGACATGGGCCCCCGGCTCACCCGACATGGCGGTCACGCGGGACGACGAGGCGGGGCGCCTCATCGAAGCCTTCAATCGCGTGCAGAATCAGGTGGACAGGTCCATCGCCCGCGAGCGCGAATTTGCGGGCAATCTCAGCCACGAGGTGCGCACGCCGCTTGCGGCGATCCGGTCGGACAGCGAGCTCATGTTGCTGACGCAGGCGCTGACGCCGGACCAGCGGCAGCGCCTGACGCGCGTGGTCGACAACGTGGACGACGTCATCGTCAGCCTGGAGAGCGCGCGGGCGATGGCGCGCGACCAGTTGCGCGCGCCGGAACCGGTGGACATTGCCGAATGCATGGAAGACGCCTGGCGCGGCTACGCCGCCCAGGCCAAGCTGGCCGACCTGCGCTTGGACAACCACCTTCCCTCCGGGCAGGTGTTGACGCTGGACCGCTACGCCTTGCTGACCGTCCTGCGAAACCTCGTGCGCAACGCCATCGAACACGCCGCGCCAGCCACGCTGACCGCGGCGCTGGACGGGCAGGGCACGCTGGAATTGCGCGACAACGGCAAGGGCATCGCCGCCAGCGACCTGCCATTCCTGTTCCGTCGCTATTTCAGCGGCCGCATGCGCGATTCGGGCGCGGCGGGGGGCGACGAGACGGCACGGGGACTGGGCCTGGCCATCGCGAAACGGGTCTGCGACATGCAGGGCTGGTCGCTTACCGTCGAGTCGTCGCAAGCCGAGGGTCCGGCGCGCGGCACGCGCTTCCTGCTGCGTTTCGAGCCTGCGGCAACGTCTCCGCCTGCGACGCAAATTTGACGAATTTTCGACTGCCGGGCCCGTAAAGTGCGCTAGCCCGAATCGTCCGGAAATTCCCGACCATGCCTTCCCCATTGCTGCCGGCGCCGCACGCGCCGACGAGAGCCTTCTATCTGCTCACGCACGTCGCGGGCGTGACGCTGGTCCTGGCTTGCCTGGCATGGTGGGTCCAGGCGTCGGGACTGGACATGCGCATCGCGCGCACGCTGTTCGACCCGCTGCGCGATGATTTTCCGCTGCATGGCAGCCGCTGGCTCGAGTTGCTGGGACATCGGCTGGTCCTGGCCCTGCCGATCTGCGTGGGTCTGGCCGCGGCAGGCATCGCGGCGGGCAGCCTGCGCATTCCGGCCTGGCGGCGCTGGCGC
>DALZRX010000462.1:0-3692 GCA_032015805.1 Achromobacter sp. | reverse complement strand
CGGCGCCTTCGCGCGCGAACGCGATGGCGCACGCGAGGCCGATGCCCTTGGAGGCGCCCGTGATGAGGACGCGTTTACCCGTCAACTGAAGATCCATGTAGCGCTCCTGTCGATGTGCGCCGGACGGCGCGGCCCAGCAGACGTTGTAAACCGGATGCGCGCCGCCGTGGGGTTCCGCGCACAATGTTTCAACCCTTCACGCACACCACCTGCTTGAGTGTGTAGACCACTTCCACCAGGTCACGCTGCGCCTGCATTACCGCGTCGATGTCCTTGTAGGCCATCGGGATTTCGTCGATGACTCCGGCGTCCTTGCGGCATTCGACGCCTTTCGTGGCGGCGGCCTGATCGGCCACGGAGAAGATCTTCTTCGCCTTCGCGCGGCTCATGACGCGGCCCGCGCCGTGGCTGCAGCTCATGAAGCTGTCCGGATTTCCCTTGCCGCGCACGATATAGCTCTTGGCGCCCATGCTGCCGGGAATGATGCCCAGCTCGCCGGCCTTCGCGCTGACCGCACCCTTGCGCGTCAACAGGACTTCCTCGCCGAAGTGGGTCTCGCGGCTGACGTAGTTGTGGTGGCAGTTGACGGCCTCCATGTGCGCGTCGAAGGGTTTGCGGATCACCTGGCGGACGGCATCGACGACGCGCCGCATCATGACCTCGCGGTTGGCGCGCGCGAATCGCTGCGCCCAGTCCACGGCGCGCACATAGTCGCCAAAATATTTCGCGCCTTCCTCGAAGTACGCCAGGTCCTGGTCGGGCAGATTGCGCTGGTGCCGCTCGGCGTCCTCTTTGGCAAGCTGGATGAACAGCGTGCCGATGGCGTTGCCCACGCCGCGCGAACCGGAGTGCAGCATCAACCAGACCGCCCCGCGCTCGTCCAGGCACACTTCGATGAAGTGGTTGCCCGTTCCCAACGTGCCCAGGTGGCGGTGGTTGTTGGTCTTGGCCAGGCGCGGGTAATCCTGGCAAAGGGCGTCGAATTCCGGCGCCAGCGCGCGCCACGCCTCGTCCGCCTCGCGGGGCGGCGTGTCCCACGATCCCCGGTCGCGGCCACGTTGGCGGGGCGTCAGGCCATGGGGCACGGCGCGCTCGATCGCGCCGCGCAGCGGGGCCAGGTTGTCGGGCAGGTCGTTGGCGTGCAGCGTGGTCTTGCAGGCCATCATGCCGCAGCCGATGTCCACGCCCACCGCGGCCGGAATGATGGCCTTGACCGTGGGAATCACCGAACCCACCGTGGCCCCGATGCCGTAGTGCACATCCGGCATGGCGGCGATGTGCTTATGGACGATGGGCAGGCGCGCCGCGTTCTCGAGTTGCCGGCGCGCTTCGTCCTCGATGGGCACGCCCTCGGTCCACATCTTGACGGGGACGCCGCCGCTGACAGGGTGCAGTTGATAGGTCATCGCAGTTCTCCACAGGTACCGAAGCGGCGGGATTTTCCTGGCGGCCGTCTTCCCCGCCGTCGTCTGCAAGCGCCGTGCCGGGCCGCGCGCCGCGCCGCGCAAGGCCGCGATTGTAGGGGGCGCACACGAAGCCGGGATCTGGCGGGTCGCGCGCATCGCCTGCTATGCTCGGCTTCTCTTCGGCTCCTGGGAATTCTCGATGTCGGAAATCTGGCTGGAAATCTGGACCGCGGCGCGCAACGAATTTGCCGACATCCCCGATGTGGCAGAGGCAACGCGCATTGTGCTGCGCTTGGGAATGGCTGTGCTACTGGGCGGTTTGCTGGGTTATGAACGTGAACGCAGCGGCAAGGCGGCTGGCCTGCGCACGCACATGCTGGTGGCGTTGGGCGCGGCGATCTTCGTGCTGGTGCCCCTGCAGGGCGGCATGGATGTCGGAGACCTGAGCCGCGTGCTGCAGGGCGTCATCGCCGGCATCGGCTTTCTGGGCGCGGGCGCCATCATCAAGCTGGGCGCCGAGCGAGAAATCCGGGGCCTGACCACGTCGGCCAGCATCTGGATGACGGCCGCCATCGGCGTGGCTGCGGGCATGGGTCGGGAGGCCACTGCCGTGGTCAGCACCCTGATGGCGCTCTTTGTGCTGGCCGTGCTGCGGCGCGTCGAGGCACGCATTTCCGAAAGCCAGGAAAAGCGTGTGATCTCGACGGACGACAAGTCGTCGCCTTAGGTTGCGCCCGGGCCGTGGCCCGGACTTCCCCCTAGTTGCCGCCCGACACCTCGATGAACGAACCGCTGGTGTAGCCGGCTTCGTCCGAGAACAGCCACATCACCGCACCAGCCACTTCTTCCACGCTGCCCCCGCGGCGCAGCGGAATGACGCTCTTGAGCCGGTCCACCCGGCCCGGCTCGCCGCCGCTGGCGTGCATGTCGGTGTAGATCGTGCCGGGACGCACGCCGTTGACACGGATGCCTTCGGGGGCGACTTCCTTGGACAATCCGATGGTCAGCGTGTCCATCGCGCCCTTGGAGGCGGCATAGTCCACGTATTCATTTGGCGATCCCAGCCGCGCCGCGACCGACGACACATTGACGATGGCTCCGCCCTGGCCGCCGTGGCGCGGCGACATGCGCCGCACCGCTTCGCGCGCGCACAGGATCGCCCCGACGACGTTGGTGGAGAGCACCCGGTGCAGGCGGGCGGCGTCCATGTCCTCGACCCGCATCTGCTTTTCCAGGATGCCGGCGTTGTTGACCAGCGCATCGATGCGCCCCAGGCGTTCGTCCAGCGTCCGGAACATGCGCACCACCTGGTCTTCCTGCGCAACGTCCGCCTGAATTGCGACAGCCGTGCCGCCGCCGCGCTCGATTTCGTCCACGACGGCCTGGGCGGCATTGGCGTTGGCGTTGTAATTGACGGCCACCGCGTAGCCGCGGCGGGCGGCCAGTTTGGCTACCGCGGCGCCAATGCCGCGGCTGCCGCCGGTGACCAGCATGACTTTGGACATGGTTTCCTCCTGTTGGGGCCTCACGTTAGCAAAGGTGGCGGATCAGATCCATACGTCGTTGGGCGCGCTGCGCGGACCGCCTTCGTCGCCAGTGTTCGCGACGCCGCGCGGCTCGATCAGCATGAGCTGCACCTCCTCGGACGCGCAGGGCTTGTGTTCGACGCCCTTGGGAATCACAGTCATTTCGCCGGGACCCAGGTCGATGTCGCCGTCACGCAGCGCAATCCGCAGCCGGCCCTCGATGACGATGAAGGTCTCGTCCGTGTCGGCGTGCGAATGCCAGACGAAGTCGCCTTTCAGCTTGACCAGCTTGAACTGGTAGTCGTTCATCTCCGCGATGACCTTGGGCATCCAATGGTCGTGGATCAGCGCCAGCTTGGCGGCAAGATTGATGGGCGATGGGGAAGACATGGCGTTATCTCGGGACAGGAAAAAGTCCACGATACGGCCGGGCGGGGCGCCTCGTCTTGTACGATCGAGCAGGTATTGCGCGCCGGCATTGCGGGCGCATCGCGGGCGTCCCGCCTCAGTCGTGCAGCATCCGCCGCCAACGGTCGGGGGCCATGCCGTAAGCCTGCACATGGCGGCGCGTCAGATGGCTTTGGTCGGTGAAACCCGCATCCACGGCCGCCTGCGCCAGCGGACTGCCGGCCGCGATGAGCCGGCGCGCCAGGTCCAGGCGCCGCAGCATCACGTAGCGGTAGGGGCTGGTGCCGAACAGGGCGCGAAAATCGCGCGACAGGCTCCAGCGGTCCGTCGCCGCCGCACGCGCCAGGTCGTC
>DALZRX010000461.1:0-3696 GCA_032015805.1 Achromobacter sp. | reverse complement strand
GGAGGCATTGCGCCCGGCGGCGGCCCTGGTCATCGGCCCGCTGGAGGACGCCGCGCTGCGCGCCGCGCTGGCCGCGCTGGAGATTCCGGTGGTCGAGACCTGGAGCGCGTCTCCCCAGACCCTGGACAGCGCGGTCGTGATCGACAACGCCGAGGCTGGCCGCATGGCCGCCCGGCACCTGGCCGAAAAGCGCCATCCACGGGTCGCCTGCCTCAGCGCCGACACGCCGTGGGAGCGCGCCCGCCGCGAGGGTTTCATCAGCAGCGCCGCCGCGCTGGGACTGGAGCTGGCCGCGGACATCGTGCAGCCCGAGGTCCAGCACCTGAACGACGGCCGCGTGGCCTTCCTGCGCTTGCTGGTCACCAACACGATCTTCGATGCGGTGTTCTGCACGTCCGACCTGCTGGCTGCGGCCGCCGTATCGGAAGCGCACAACCGCGACCTGCAGGTACCGCAGGATTTGGCAGTGCTGGGATTCTCGGACGACGGCAGCGCGGTGCAATGGGTGCAAGGCCTGACCACGCTGGGCGTGGATGCCGCCGAGTTGGGCCGGCGCGCCGGCCAACTGCTGCTGGACCGGCTGGACGGCGAACGGGGCGCCGGCCAGCACGATGTGATGGAAGTGGTGTTCGATGCGCGCCTTAGCACCTGAGGCGCGTCTGGGCTGCAGTTTGCCCGGCCTGAATTCGGCCACGCTTGAATTCGGGCAGGCTTGAATTCCGTCAGGCCTGAATTTCAGTCAGGCGTGAATTTCAGTCAGACCTGAACGTCGGTCAGGGCTGCGTCTCGTAAAGCGCCGGAAAGCCGCAGTCCTGGAGCATCCCGTTGGCTTCCTTCAGGAATGCCGGCGTTGCGGTTTCCGGAACGCGGACCAGCCACTGCACGGCTTCCCCTTTCTTGCCCTGCAACAGAAGCATCCGCCCCAGGTGGAACATGCCGCGGAAATCGCCGCCTTCGGCGCAGCGCAGGTAGCAGTCGAAGGCACGTTCCAGGTCTTGCGCAATCACGTCGCCCGCCTCGTGGTAACGGCCCACGACGCCGATGGACTTCACGTGACCGGCCTCTGCGGCCTGTTGGTATAAGGCCAGCGCAGCCGCCTGGTTCTGCGTCACCCCGCCGCGGCCCGTGCGCAGCATGTGGGCAAAGTTGTACATGCCCCAGTCCAGGCCCGCGTCCGCAGCCCGCCGGAACCAGTACGCCGCGACGGTATCGTCGGCCGGCACGCCCCAGCCGTTTTCATAGCAGCGCCCCACCATGTTGATGGCCATGGGGTGATCGGCGTGCGCAGCGCGCTTGAACCACGCCAGTCCTTCTTCCGGCTGGCGCTCGACGCCCACCCCGTCCAGCAGCATCTGTCCATAGATCGTCTGCGCCTCGGTCAGCCCCAACTCCGCCGCGGTGCGGATCCAGGCGGCGTATTCCTCGGGCGGCCCGGATTCGCGCAACCGGGCAAGCTGTTCGGGCGTGGTGGCGGCGACCTCGGCCGCGGTGTAGGTCTTCAATTCGTGTTCCTTCGGCGATTCCATGCGTGCGCAAGATTCTGCGCCAGCGCATCGCCCGTCTCAGTGGGCGTGCGCCGCACGCCACAGGCCGCCATGTCGACGGTGCGCAAGCCTTCATAGCCGCATGGATTGATGCCCAGGAAGGGCGCAAGATCCATCTCCACGTTCAACGAGACGCCGTGGTAGGCCCTGCCGTTGCGGATCTTGATGCCCAGCGCGGCAATCTTGGCCAGTTCGCCGCCAGCGGGATCGGGCACATAGACGCCCGGCGCGCCGGGCTTGCGACAGGCCCCGCCCACGCCAAGCGCTTCAAGCGTATCGATGACGGCAGACTCGAGCAGCGCCACGTATTCCTTCACGAACATGTCGGCACGGCGCAGGTCGAAGAGCGCGTAGGCCATGACCTGGCCTGGCCCGTGGTACGTGACCTGCCCGCCCCGGTCGCAATGGACGATGGGAATGTTGCCGGGGTTGAGCACGTGCTGCGGCAGCCCCGCCTGGCCAAGCGTGTAGACCGGCGGGTGTTCGCATAGCCAGATTTCATCCGGCGTGTCGGCGTCGCGCTGGCTGGTGTAGGCCTGCATGTCCTGCCAGACCGGCAGGTAGTCAGCCGGCCGCGCGAGCCACTTGATCACAGCGGTCTTGCCTTACAGGACGATGGACACCATGGGGTGGCCATGCAGCGCGCGATAGAGCGCATCGAGCTGCTCGCGGGAGGTGGCGCGCACCGTGAAGGTCAGGCCCAGGTAGTTGCCGCCCTTGCTGGGGCGCATTTCCACGGTCGCGGCGTCGAACTGCGGGTCGAACTGCAGTACGACCTCGGTCAACGTCTGCGCAAAGTCGGGGTGGTGCTTGCCCATGACCTTGATGGGAAAGTCGCTGGGATATTCGATCAACGAATCTTCGGGCGGAATTTGCATGATGTGCCTAAAAGGAGTTGCCCCTGAATGTTCTTATATGGGGGCAAGCGGCGCGCCGGCAAGTGCCGGCGGGCGCCGGGCGGGCGGCCGCTGCAGGTGGATGCAAGTGGGCCGCCCCGCGCCAGGACTACAGCGCGGCGATGCGGGCATCATAACCCGCACGCAATTGTTCAAAAACAGGGCCGGGCTTGCCCGCGCCCACGGGTTTGCCGTCCAGCGAGACGATGGCCAGCACTTCCTTCGTGGCGGACGACAGCATCAGTTCGTCGGCCTGCTCCACCTCTTGCTGCGAGATCCTGCGGGACTCGAACGGGATGCCGGCCTCGGCGGCCAGTTCGCCCATCAGGCCGTAACGGATGCCTTCGAGGATCAGGTTGTTCTTGGGCGGGGCCAGCAGCTTGCCGCCGGACACCACCCAGACATTGGAGGACGCGCCTTCGGTCAGGTAGCCGTCGCGGAACTGCAGGACTTCGTCGACGTGGGCGTCCACGGCTTGCTGCTTGGCCAGCACGTTGCCCAGCAAGGACACGGACTTGATCTCGCAATGCAGCCAGCGTTCATCGGGAATGCTGATAGCGGACAGGCCCTGCTCGCGCTGCGCGGCCGGCGGCGGCGACCAGGCGGCGATCATGCCGAACACCGTGGGCGTGACGGCGGGCGAGGGGAACGGGTGGTCGCGCTTGGCGACGCCGCGCGTCACCTGCAGGTACACGATGCACGTCTCGAGGTTGGAGCGCTCCAGCAACTGCTGGATCAGATCGATCCACCCGCTGCGCTCGAACGGCTGCGCAATACGCAAGGCAGCCAGGCTGCGATCAAGGCGGTCGAGGTGTTCGGCCATGCGGAAGGCATTGCCCTGGTACACGGGGACGACTTCGTAGATGCCGTCGCCGAAAATGAAACCGCGGTCCAGGACGGAAACCTTGGCCTCGTCCACGCGCAGGAATTCACCGTTGAGATACACCTGGCTTTCGCCCGGCACGCCCGGAATCATGAGGCACTCCCGAATTTGAAATGGAACAGGGACGAGCCGTGCGGCCCGCCCCCGAAGAATGCAAAACGGGCGTTTCGCGCACGAAACGCCCGCTGCTAGCTTACACCCGCGGCCCGGGCCGCGGGGCGCTGATTTACTGGAACCAGCGCTTGACGGTGTCGACCATGCGGCCGAAGAAGCCGGCGCGCTCGACGGCGTCCTGCACGACCAGCGGCTCGGTGCGCAGCACCTTGCCGTCCAGCGTGAACTGCAGCGTGCCGACCTGCTGGCCCTTGGCCAG
>DALZRX010000460.1:0-3697 GCA_032015805.1 Achromobacter sp. | reverse complement strand
GACCTGGGCGACACCTGGTATGGCCGGCCGTCGGCCGCGCTGGCGGTGGTCGCCGTGACCGGCACCAATGGCAAGACCTCGTCGGTGCAATGGATCGCCCATGCGCTGAGCCGCAACGACAAGGCTTGCGGCACTATCGGTACGCTTGGCGCCGTGCTGCCCGACGGGCAGACGCTGGGCGGCAGCCTGACGACGCCGGACGTGCTGACGGTGCATCGCACCCTGGCCGCCATGCGCGACGCCGGCGCGAAAGCCGTGGCCATGGAGGCCTCGTCGATCGGCATTGAACAAGGCCGCATGGATGGCGTGCGCGTTGCGCTCGCCGCTTTCACGAATCTCACGCGCGACCATCTGGACTATCACGTCACGATGGAACGCTACGAAGAAGCCAAGGCGCGCCTTTTCCGCTGGCCCGGCCTGACCGCCGCGGTGATCAACGCCGACGATGAGGCTGGGCGGCGGATGCTCTCGAGCCTGCCGGACGGCGTGACGCCGATGGGCTACAGCCTCAGCGAAGATCCCGCGATTCCCGCCGCGATGCGCGCGCGGGATCTGCAGGCGACGTCGCAGGGCCAGATTTTTACGCTGGTCTCGCCGCACGGCGAAGCCCAGATCGTGACGCGCCTCCTGGGCGCGCACAACGTCTCGAACCTGCTGCTGGTGGCGGGCGTGCTGTACAAGCTGGGCCTGCCCTTCGCGCAGATCGCGCGCGAACTGGCCGCGACAGATCCCGTCGATGGCCGCCTGCAAACCGTGGAACCCGCCGTGAGCTCGCCGGCACATACAACCCGCGGACCGTTGGTGGTGGTGGACTACGCACACACGCCGGACGCGCTGTCTCGCGCGCTGTTGGCGCTGCGCGCTGTCGCCACGGCCCGTTCCGGCCGCCTGGTTTGCCTGTTCGGTTGCGGCGGCGAACGTGATCCGGGAAAGCGCCCGGTGATGGGCGCCATCGCCGCGGAGCTGGCCGATCACGTGGTGGTCTCCAGCGACAATCCGCGAACCGAGTCGCCCGAAGCGATCGTGCAGCAGATCCTCGCCGGCATTCCCGAAGCGGCGCACGCCGATGTGGAAGTCGATCGGGCGCGCGCCATCATGCAGACAATCTGGGCGGCATCGCCGGAAGACGTGGTGCTGCTGGCGGGGAAGGGCCATGAGACCTACCAGGATATCGGCGGTGAAAAGCTGCCTTTCGACGACCGCGAGTGGGCGCGCGTCGCGCTGCTGCTTCCGCAGGTGCCGGGCGTGTCGACCGACACCCGCCGCATTGGCGAGGGCGAGCTGTTCGTCGCGCTGGTCGGTGAAAACTTCGATGCGCACGAATACCTGGATCAGGCCGCCTCCCGCGGCGCCTGCGCGGCCCTCGTTGCGCACCGTGTCGCCGACTCCGGGCTGCCGCAACTGATCGTGGGCGATACGCGCGTCGCGCTTACTCGCATCGGTGCCGCCTGGCGCGCACGCTTTTCGCTGCCCGTGGTGGCGGTGGCCGGCAGCAACGGCAAGACGACCACCAAGGAAATGATCTCCGCGATGCTCGCCGAATGGCAGGGCGAAGCGGCGCGCCTGGCCACCGCCGGCAATTTGAACAACGACATCGGTGTGCCGCTGACCTTGCTGCGCCTGCGCGCCGTGCATCGCGCCGCCGTGTTCGAGCTGGGCATGAACCATCCTGGTGAAATCGCCCAGTTGGCCGCCATCGCAGCGCCGACCGTGGCGCTTGTTACCAATGCGCAGCGCGAGCACCAGGAGTTCATGCACACCGTCGAAGCGGTCGCACACGAGAACGGCGCCGCAATTGCCGCGCTGCCGGCGGATGGCGTCGCCGTGTATCCCGGAGACGAACCTTACTCGGCGATCTGGGATGCGCTGGCTGCGCCGCGCCGCGTGCTGCGCTTTGGCCTGCAGCCGGGCCTGGATGTTTATGCGGAACAGATCATCGCGGAAGTGGACGCCACGCGCTGCCGTGTCGTGACGCCCGTCGGCGTCGCCGACCTGGCGCTGCCGGTGGCGGGCCTGCACAACCTGCGCAATGCGCTGGCTGCCATCGCCAGCGCGATCGCCGCCGGCGCGCCGCTCGAGACCGCGGTACGCGCGCTGGCGGGATTCAGCCCCGTTGCGGGCCGCATGCAGCACAAGCGAATGAGTGACGGAACCTTGCTCATCGATGACACCTACAATGCCAACCCCGATTCGGTTCGCGCAGCCATCGATGTGCTCGCGCGCATCGGCGGCACGCGCGCCCTGGTGTTGGGCGACATGGGTGAAGTCGGGGACAACGGCCCTGCCATGCATGTCGAAGTGGGCAATTACGCGCGCGAGCATGGGCTCGACGCATTCATCACGCTAGGCGAAGCCAGCCGGGCGGCAGCCGCCGCATTCGGTCCTGGCGCGCACGCCTGCGCATCGGTAGACGAAGTCGTTGCCGCCTTGCGCGGCTTGCGCCCGTCCTGCGTATTGATTAAAGGATCGCGCTTTATGCGCATGGAGCGGGTAGTGACGGCTTTTTCTTCGAACGACGGTACGGCAGCCTCTGGGCAGGGAGAGCAGCATGCTGCTTGAGATCGCCCGCCTGCTTTCTGACGATGTGCGCGGCCTGGGCGTATTCGAATACATCACGCTGCGCGCCGTGCTGGCGTGCGCGACGGCGCTCTTGATCGGCCTGGTGGCCGGTCCGCGCGTCATCCGCAAACTCACCGAAATGAAGATCGGCCAGGCCGTGCGCAGCTATGGCCCCGAAACGCATCTGGTCAAGACCGGCACGCCGACCATGGGAGGCGTGCTGATCCTGATTTCCATCGGCATCAGCACCTTGTTGTGGGCCGACTGGACCAACCGCTTCGTGTGGGTCGTGCTGCTCGTCACCTTCGGATTCGGCTGGATCGGCTGGCGCGACGACTACCGCAAGGTGGTCTACCGCGATCCCGAAGGCATGCCGGCGCGGCAGAAGTTTTTCTGGCAAGCCACCATCGGCATGGTGGCTGCGGTGTATTTGGCGTTCGCGGTGTCCGCGCCTGCCAACACCGAGCTGTGGCCCCTGTTCAAGGCCTGGGTGGGCAGCGGTTTCACGATGTCCCTGCCGACGCGTGCCGACCTGATCGTGCCGTTCTTCAAGACCGTGAGCTATCCGCTGGGCGTGCTGGGTTTCGTGGCCCTGACCTGGGCGGTCATTGTCGGCACCAGCAATGCCGTGAACCTCACCGACGGTCTGGATGGCCTGGCCATCATGCCGACCGTGATGGTCGGCAGCGCACTGGGCATCTTCGCCTACGTGGTCGGCCGCGTGGACTATTCGAAGTATCTGCTGTTCCCGTACATCCCTGGCGCATCGGAACTCATGGTGCTGTGCGCGGCGATCGGGGGCGCGGGGCTCGCATTTTTATGGTTCAACGCGTATCCGGCGCAAGTGTTCATGGGCGATGTCGGCGCGCTGGCATTGGGCGGCGCGCTGGGCACGATCGCCGTCATCGTGCGCCAGGAAATCGTGCTGTTCATCATGGGCGGCGTGTTCGTCGTCGAGACCCTTTCGGTGATGATCCAGGTGACCTGGTTCAAGTACACGAAGCGACGTTATGGAACAGGTCGACGCATTTTCCGAATGGCCCCGTTGCATCATCACTTTGAAGTGGGCGGCTGGAAGGAAACTCAGGTGGTCGTGCGTTTCTGGATCATCAGCATGATGCTGGTGCTGATTGGCCTC
>DALZRX010000459.1:0-3709 GCA_032015805.1 Achromobacter sp. | reverse complement strand
AGTCGCGCTGCATGCCGTGGTCGGCCAGCGCAACGTTGCCGCGGGCCACCGATACCGCACGCTTGACCAGGGCGCCGCCTTCGTCGAATTCGCGGCTTACGCATAGCGGGAACGGTAGCGCGTCGTCCGGATGCCAGGCCACCAGCAGCAGGTCGGTGCCGGTGAGGTCGTCGCGGCCGGCGCGCGTTTCGGTCAGGCGGACGGCAAGGCGATGCGTCCGGTCGGCGTCGGCCTTGCGGCCGGTCAACGGGTCTATCGTTTCCTCGAACACCAGCACGTCGCCGGGCGCGAGCGCCAGCGGCGGGTCGTTCACCAGCGCCGCCTGGGTCCGGCCGCGCGGCAGGCAGAATGCAGGATCGGCGAAGTCGTGCAGAAAGATGCGGCTGTGCGCCGCGTGCAGGGTCAGGTCGTGCAGGGTCTCGAATGTTTCGATCCCGGCCGCCGGTAGCCCATCCAGCGCATCCCGGCGGCGCACCGGGGCGGCAAGCGCGGCCTCCGCGGCACTGGTCAGAAGCGGCGTGCCGGCCGGTATGACCTTGCCCTCGCCCTGCGCATTCGCTTCAAACGCGACAAACACGCGCGCGTTGCAGCCGTCATGCAAGGGGTAGTCCAAAAGACGCGCGTGGCGGCGCAGGGAGGTCCGGCGGCGCGCGGTGTCCAGATAGGCTTCGGTGGCGGCGGCATCCTGCGCGTAGGAAAGATGGTCGGCTGCATAGGCCAGCGTTTCGACCAGCGCCACGGTGAAATCCGCGGGATTGCGTTCGGTGAAGTCGGGCATGCTCTGCGACAGGCGGTCCAGCATCAGCCGCCGGAAGCTTTCGTAGTCCTTGGCCAGGTAATCGAGCAGCGGCTCCGGCGGCGCAGGCGCATCGCAATTGCGCGCATCCGCGCAGTCGAACTCGGATGGGCAGCCCGCCTTGAAGTTGATCTCGATGGTGGACAGGCACAGGTCGAAGCCCGGCGCCGGCAAGTCAGGATCGGCCGGGTTGATGAGGGCAAGCGTGTACCACGAGAAATCGCCGGCCTTGTCCACGGTCAGCCGGATTTCGTTGCCGTTCAGCACCGGATCCGCCGCCAGCGCAATGCCGCGGATGCGCGCGCCGCCTTCGATGCGGACGTGGGCACGGCCGATGCCGGACACCGGATGCGCGCACACCACGCGCAGCGTGCGCTGGTCGGCCGCGTCGATCTCGACAAAGGCAATGCCGTTGTCGCCGGGCGGCTGCTGGGCGCGCAACAGTTGCAGCCGGCGCGGATTGGCGCTGCGGAACTGGCGGTTCATGGCACCTCCCGCGCAAAGCGCGCCAGCCGCCGCTGCTGGCCCTGCCGCATGACGTATTGCACGTCGACCTGCAAGGTCGCATCGCGGTGCGCGACGTTGACGGATTCCACGGCGATGCGCTCGCCCAGCCACTGTTGCAGCGACCCTTGCACGCTCATCTGCACCGCGGCCGCCAGCGTGTCGCTATTGGGTGCGAACACAAGCTGCAGCAGTCCGCAGCCGAAGTCGGGCCGGTTGACGCGCTCGCCGGGCACGGTGAACAGCACCTGCTCGATCATGTCGCGCACGTGCGCAGCCTCGTCGGCGTCGCGGCTTCGGCCGCGTGCATCGGGTTCGAATGGAAAGCGCAGCGTGGCCATGGCAACGGGTCCTTACGTGCCCACGACGCGCGTCTGCGCCTGCAGCGCCAGCATCGGCGTGCCGGTGGGCATGCAGAGGGACGATCCTGCCTGCAACGCCGCCGGCAGCCCGCCGATCAGCACGCGTGTGGCGCCGCTCAGCCACATGCCGGTGACGCAGGGGCCGTTGCCCGACGGCGGTGGCGGAAACGTGCAGCCGGCGATGGAATACGACGACAGGATGGTCACGGCCGGCTGGCCGGACAGCAGGACGCGCGGGTTGGGCGACATGGCAATGGCCTGGCCGCCATGCGAGCACTGCACGGTGGCGCCGAAATGCAGCAAGGGTCCGGGCATGCTGGGCTCCTCAGGTCACCGTCAGGGCGCCCTGGTTGATGTTGACGACGGGGCCGGCGAGCATCACGGTCGCGCCCTGTCCGTTGGATAGCGTGATGCCCACGTCGCTGATCGAGATCATCGCGCCGGCCTTGGTCTTGAGCAGGATTCCGCCCGTGGGGCCAGGCAGGTCCGAAATCATCAGCGTGTTCTGGCCGCCGGTCTGCAGCACGATGCTGGGCGACACCGGCAGGCCCGCCAGGGCCAGCGCGGGCACTTCGGCCGCGGAGCCCCAGAAACCGCCGACCCAGATCGGGTAATCAGGCTTGCCCTGTTCGAATTCCACCCACACGCCCGCGCCGACCTGCGGCACCACGAACACGCCGCTCTGCTGGCCAGCAAAGGGAACGCAGGGCAAGGCCCAGCTTGAGACGCCCAGGCCCAGCACGTCGGGCACCTGCACCTGGATGCGGCCCATCTGCATGGGATCAAGGTTGTTGATCACCACGCCGCGGAATTTGCCGTAATGGCGTTGGGCTTCGTTCATGGCGGCACCAGGGGCAGGGTGGAGATGAGGCCGTTGCGGGCCAGCGAAAACTGCTGCCTGAATTCACCCGCCTTGAGCGTGCTGTCCACGCGTTTGACGTAGTACAGGCCATCGAACGCCAGCCCGGCGCCGCGCACGCCCACGAGCTGGCGCGACTTGAGCACGTGGCCGTAGCGCAGCACGTTGAGCGAGCCGTCGGCGGTGACCGCGTCAGCCGTGGTGCCGGCGGCCATGGCAAGACCCTTGCCCAGCGCGGCGGCCGGCGACAGCTTGGCGGTGTCCTTGAGCAGCGTCAGCCCCTTGGCCAGCGGCGGCAGCAGGCCGAGCGGCGGGCTGGCCAGGCTGATGTCCGGAACGGGCAACGGGATCGGAAACTTGGTCAGCGGATTCTGGATGAAGATGACGGGCATCGCGGCGTCCGACTGGTTCACCGAGAACGACAGCGACTCGACGTTGGTGTGCACGTCCATGCCCAGGTTGAGCGCCGGCTGCACCGGTCCCAGGCGAATCTCCGGACCCCAATACGCCACGTTCGCGCCGGGCAGCGGGCCGGGCTCGATGTAGAACACGTGGCCGACCTCCGCGGCAAGCTGGCGCACGTAGGCCAGGTCCGTGCCTTCGTGCGTGGGAATGCGTTCGACCGGGATCGGCACGTCGGTAAAGGGCGACGGCACGATCAGCGGCAGCATGCCGTACAACGCATAGCGGCTGACGATGGCGGCGACGCGCGCGGGGGGCGGCATGGCAGGGTAGGGCAGGCCGCTCATGTCCTGCTTGTCCATCGCGACCGTCAGGTCCTCGCCGGTGACCGTCAGCCGCGATCGGCCGGGCGCGTTGCCGTCCGTGATCTCCTGGCGCGTGACCAGCCCGTCCATCAGCACGATGGGCAGCCCGTTGAGCGTTGCGATCAGGATGACGCGCAGCCACGGCACCTGCCCGCCGGTGATCACCAGCAGCGTGTGCAGCGGCGAACGGTTGCTGACGGAGAAGGTGAGCTGAAATCCGCCCGGGCCGTCCGCGGACGAGGACACCTCGGCGCTTTCCAGGCCGTCCATGATGGGACGCGGCGCGGGCACCGGCAGCCCGGGCCCGACCAGCAGCGTCAGGTGCACGCCGCTAAGCATCGCCGCCTCCGAAAGACGTGCCGAGCGCGGCGGGCAGCGTCACCCGCAGGCTACGGCCGGGTGTTTCCAGCGCCGCCGGGCG
>DALZRX010000458.1:1509-3710 GCA_032015805.1 Achromobacter sp. | reverse complement strand
TGGATGCGCAGGCGCATCGCCCGGCCCATGCGGCCGCTTTCCTCGGAGAGCCGGGTCGCCAGCGACGTCGCGGGCGGCAGGCCGACATAGTCATACGCCAGCGTGTCCGCGAACGCGACCTGGGGCGCCGCCGCCAGCGGGTGGCGCTGCGGCACGATCAGCACCAGCTCGTCCAGGCGGTAGGCAAAGGTGGCGAGGCCGTCGGCAGGCGTGCGGTCGGCAAAGATGCCGATGTCCGCCCGGTTCTCCAGCACGGCGGTAACGATATCGCTGCTGTTCTGCTCTTCGAGGTCGATGCGCACTGCGGGGTGGTCGTCCATGAAGGCGGCCAGGTCTTCGGGCAGGAATTGCGTCAGCGACGAGGTGTTGGCGGCGATGCGCACCTGCCCGCGCACCCCCTGAGCAAAGTCGGACAGCGCACCGGCCATCTGCTCCACTTCCTGCAGCACGCGCAGCGCGTGCACCAGGCACGCCTGGCCGGCGTCGGTGAGTTCCACGCCGGCGGCATTGCGATACAGCAAGGGCGAGCCCAGCGCCGCTTCCAGGTCCGAGATCCGCTTGCTGGCCGCGCCCACCGCCAGGTGCGACTGGCGCGCGCCAGCCGAGATGCTTCCCTGGCGAGCCACGGAGACAAACAGGGCGAGCGTGACGAGGTCGATCCGGGCAAAGTTCATGAAAAGGGACTACGGCGCGAGGAAACCGGGCTGAAACTATAGCCGCAGACCTAAGGGATAAATACGTCCCTATTTTAGTCCCCATGACCGGCTCCGCGTGGGCAAGCCAGCCACTACAATCCCGCCTATGAATACGAATAGCCCCACCAACAACCCCAAGAACAACCCTGCGGACGCCCCCGCAGAGGCGCCCGCCGCCGACGCTGCGCCTTCCGTTTCCCCGGAAACCCAGGCCGCGCTGGCCAGCGCCGCGTACGCGCCCAACAGCCCCGGCGCCACCCACATCCGCAGCTTCGTCCACCGCCGCGGACACATCACGCAGGGCCAGCTTGCCGCGCTGGAACGCCTGATGGGCCAATGGTCCATTCCCTACGCCCCCCGCCGCCTCGATCCTGCCGCCGCCTTCGGCCGCCAGGCCCCGACGGTGCTGGAGATCGGCTTCGGCATGGGCGAAACCACCGAAAAGATCGCGCTGGCCCGGCCGGACGACAACTTCCTGGGCGTTGAAGTGTTCAACGCCGGGGTCGGTTCGCTGCTGCGCCGCATCGAAGACTCCAGCATCCAGAACCTGCGCATCATCCAGCACGACGCCGTGGAAGTGGTGCGCGACATGATCGCTCCCGACTCGCTGGCCGGCGTGCACATCTACTTTCCGGATCCGTGGCCCAAGAAGCGCCATCACAAGCGCCGCTTGATCCAGCCCGCATTCATCTCGCTGCTCGCCAGCCGCATCGCCCCCGGCGGCTACATCCACTGCGCCACCGATTGGGAAGACTACGCCGTGCAGATGCTGGAAGTGCTGAGCGGCGAGCCGCTGTTGAAAAACACCGCGGACGGCTATGCGCCGCGCCCCGATTACCGCCCCCTCACCAAATTCGAGACACGCGGCCTGCGCCTGGGCCACGGCGTCTGGGACCTGATCTTCAAGCGAGCCGCCTGATGCTCTATCCGCCGATCGAACCTTACCGCCAAGGCATGCTGGATACCGGAGACGGCCACCAGATCTATTGGGAAATGTGCGGCAACCCCAACGGCAAGCCCGCCGTCTTCCTGCATGGCGGACCCGGCAGCGGCTGCTCGCCCGTGCACCGGCAATTGTTCGATCCGCAACGCTACAACGTGCTGCTCTTTGACCAGCGCGGCTGCGGCCGTTCCCAGCCCCACGCCAGCCTGGACAACAACACCACCTGGCATCTGGTCGCCGACATCGAGCGCCTGCGCACGGAAGTCATGGGCGCCGAGAAATGGCTGGTGTTTGGCGGTTCGTGGGGTTCGACGCTGGCGCTGGCCTATTCGGAAACGCACCCCGCGCACACCAGCGAGCTGGTGCTGCGCGGCATCTTCGGCCTGCGGCGCGCCGAGATCCAGTGGTTCTACCAGGAAGGCGCGTCGTGGCTGTTCCCCGACCGCTGGGAAGATTATCTGGCGCCGATTCCCGAGGCCGAACGCGGTGACTTGGTCACCGCGTACCATAAGCGCCTGACGGGCAATGACCCCGCCGAGCAACTGCGCGCCGCCAAGGCCTGG
>DALZRX010000458.1:0-1499 GCA_032015805.1 Achromobacter sp. | reverse complement strand
CGGCTTCATGGAAGAAGGCCAGTTGATCCGCGACGCCCACAAGCTGCGCGGCATTCCCGGCACCATCGTGCAGGGCCGCTACGATGTCTGCACGCCCGCGCGCACCGCGTGGGATCTGCATCGCGCCTGGCCCGAGGCACACTTCCATCTGGTGCCCGATGCCGGCCATGCCTTTGATGAACCCGGCACGCTGGCGCGCCTGATCGCCGCCACCGACGCCTACGCCAAACAGTGAGGAGCCCTGTCATGCACATCACCCTGAACGGAGACGCCCGCGAGTTCCCGCTGGACACGACGGTGAACGAACTGCTCGAAACGCTGGGTTACGCCGGCAAGCGCGTGGCCGTCGAACGCAACGGCGAAATCGTGCCCAAAAGCCAGCACGCGCAGACGGCGCTGTCCGACGGCGACCAGATCGAAATCGTGGTCGCGGTGGGTGGCGGCTGACGCCTTCGATCGCAGCGCCAGCGCTGTTTTTGCGACACCGATGAAGGCCGCTGATGCTCAGCGGCCTTTTTGCATTCCGCCCTCCGTACGAGGGGCTTACACCCGGGGATACCGACGTCCCGCGAAGATGCCAGCATTGTTGCGTAGTCTGGCAAAGGACTAGCAACCTGTTACACCACAACCCCTCGTCGTAGGGCAAATGTGCGAGTCATAATCGTTTCTGCCGCGCCGGCTTTGACGACGCCAGCGCCTTCGGGGCGCGCAAGGTTTCTCACCGCAACATCGATAAAGGAAACGCTATGGGTCTGCTCAATTTCATCAAGGACGTTGGAGAAAAGCTCTTCGGCGCCAGCGAGGCCAAGGCCGCGACGGCGGAAGAACTGAAAAAAGAGCTTGATAAGCACGGCCTGAACGCGGATGGCCTGCAAATCACCGTGGACGGCGACAAGGTCACGGTCGCAGGCGAAGCGTTGAGCACGGAAGACGCCGAGAAGATTTCGCTGGCGCTGGGCAACACGGTCGGCGTGGCCGCGGTGGACAACCAACTGCAGGTCAAACAGGCTACGCCGGAAGCGAAGATGTACACCGTGCAAAAGGGCGACAATCTGTGGAAGATCGCTGAAGCGCAATACGGCAAGGGCCACGGCGCCAAGAACACGCTGATCTTCGAAGCCAACAAGCCCATGCTCACCAGCCCGGACAAGATCTACCCGGGCCAGGTCCTGCGCATTCCGCCGCTGTCGTAAGCGGCCCCGATTCCGACATCCGGAGGGCACCCATGCGTTCTCCGGCTTGTGTCGCGGCGCGGCGCCCCCTGCCTGCCGCGATTGCTTGGCCAGACGCAATGTCTGGCCATTTTTTTGGCTGTTGAGCGCGGCGAAGGTGTCTGACGCCTTGCAGCGAAGGTGTCTGACACCCTCGGGACGCCGTCGTGACTTGAAGATGGTCTGAGGCGGATGTCAGACAGCCTGCCCCCAAGAATGGCCGCCCGGCCGCCCCGCCGCCCGAAGGCGGGGCCGCCCCCTCGGGGGGGCAGCAAGCGAGCGCAGCGA
>DALZRX010000457.1:0-3718 GCA_032015805.1 Achromobacter sp. | reverse complement strand
GCCCGCCGCATGGCCGCCATTGCGCGCGGCGAACTGCGGCCCGCCTGGCTCGATGATGCGCTGGCCAAGGCCACGCTGGATATCGGGCCAGCCCGGCACGGGTCGGACTGAAAACTATCCAAATACAACAGGAGGAAGACAATGAACTTGAAGCACACGCTGGGCGCGATCGCCCTGGTGACGGGACTTATGCCGCTGGCCTCGGCAAATGCGGAATATCCGGAACGGCCGATACGCATGATCGTGCCGTTCGCGGCGGGCGGGCCGGCCGATATGGTCGGGCGCGAGTTCGCCAAGCTGTTCGGCGAAAAGCTCGGCCAGCCCGTCGTGGTGGTGAACGCGGGCGGCGGCCACGGCGTGCCGGCGCTGAACCAGGTGCTGGGCGCGGAGGCAGACGGCTACACGCTGCTCATGCCGGCATCGGGCAACATGACCGTGCCGTCCAAGGCCATGCAGGGCAAGAAGGTGCTGGAGATCCTGGCACCGATCAGCCTGCTGACCGAAAGCCCCCATGTGCTGGTCGTCAACGCCCAATTGCCGGTCGATTCGGTGCAGGGCTTGGTCGACTACGCGCGCGCCCATCCGGGCAAGGTCAATTTCGGATCGGCGGGTGTGGGCGGCGTGGCGCACCTGGGCATGGAGCTGTTCAAAAGCCGCGCCAAGGTCGATGTGGTGCACGTGCCTTACCGCGGCACGTCACAGGTCCTGACCGACCTGGCATCGGGCCAGGTGCAGGCGCTGTTCAGCAGCATGCCGTCGCTCAAGCCCATGATCGACAAGGGAACAGTGAAAGCCCTTGCCATGAGCGCGCCCAGCAAGGGCGCGGACACGGCCAAGCTGCCGGTGATTTCGCAGACGCTGCCGGGCGTCTCGTACACCACGTGGTACGGGCTTTTCGCCAAGGCGGGCACGCCGCCCGAGGTGCTGGCCAAGCTGAATGCGGCGGTCGTCGACACGCTGAAGAATCCCGAGCTGAACCAGAAGTTCGCTTCGCAGGGGGTGGAGTTTGTCTCCAGCACGCCGCAACAGCTTGCAGACACGGTGCGGCGCGACACCGTGCAGTGGACGGCGCTGATCAACGAGGCCGGCATCGAGATCGAATAGGCATCGCAAGGCGCCGCGAGTGGGGCGGTTCCGTCCCCCCGCTATTGCTACGACTTAACACGTCTTTCCCGGCCCGGCTTTGCTATAAGAATGTTTATAGCTTTTCGGTAGGGCCGGGAAAAATGTCGATTCGTATTTTCAGCCGCTGCGGCGCGGCGTTGTTCTTCGTCGCGCTGGCAGCGGGCTGCTCGTCCAGCAAACCCACGGCGCAAGAGAAGGCCAGCATGTCGAATGCAACGCCCGCCCGGGCCAACAGCGAGTGTTCCGGTAACCGCCGGAAATGCCTGCACGAAGGGTCCTATGACGTGGGCGAGCGGGATTACGCGGAAGACGAGGCCAAGCGCCTGAACCTTGCCGAATCGCAGCGCCTGCGCCGGTTGTTCGGGAAGTAGCGTTCGATAGAATCGCGGCCATGAACCGCAAACCGTTAGTCATCATCCAGATGGGCCGCCCGCCCGACGACCTGCGACAGGCGCAGGGCGAGCAGGCCGATTGGATGCTTGCCGCGCTGGATGCGCCGGACCTGCCGGTGCGCGTCTGCAAACCTCATGAGGACGAGCCGTTGCCCGCGCTGGCCGGGATCGCCGGTGCGGTGCTGACGGGGTCGTGGTCCATGGTGACGGATCGCGAGCCCTGGAGCGAGCGCACCGCCGAATGGTTGCGCGGCGCGCACGAAGCGCAGCTTCCGCTGCTGGGCATCTGCTACGGCCATCAATTGATGGCGCACGCGTTCGGTGGCGTCGTCGATTTTCATCCCCGTGGCCGCGAGATCGGGCAGCACGCCATCGAGTTTTGTGCGGATGTCGGCGACGATGCGCTGCTCGGCGCGCTGCCGCCGCGTTTTCTTGCCAATCTGACGCACGAGCAAAGTGTGCTGACGCCGCCGCGCGGCGCCCAGGTGGTTGCGCGTTCCAGCCACGATCCGCACCAGGTACTGCGCTATGGTCCGAACGCGTGGTCCGTCCAGTTCCATCCCGAGTTCTCGGCCACGTTGATGGCGGCCTGCCTTGCGCGTCGCGCGCCGGTGTTCGAGGCGGAGGGCCACGATGTGGCGGCGATGGTGGCGGGGCTTGCACCCACGCACGATGCGCGTGAATTGCTGCGCACCTTTGCGTGCTGCTTCGCATGAGCGGCGTCCTGTCTTCATAGCACACGCGCGTTACAGGCCTGCCGGCGCGGCGGCCTGGCGCGCCGTTGTCGGCCTCGCGCCACAAAAAGCGGCTTTTTTTCACGGTTCCGACACGAGAACGATTGTGTCCCAAGAACTGACATATTGCGTCCCTAGAATTCGTTCCTGCCATGCGCCGTGTGCATCACTGTGCCGCCCGCGTTGCGGGTCTGGCTACATGCGCATGTCTGTTCAAACCAATGGGAATCAGTAATGAAAAAGACTTTGTTCGTCACCGCACTCTTCGCCGCCCTGTCCGGCGCGGCGCAGGCGGAAACCTCGGTGACGCTGTATGGCTTGATCGATACGGGCGTTGGCTACCAACGCATCAAGGGCGACGGCGCCCACGAGTCGAAGTTCGGCATGACCAACGGCGTGTCCAGCGGCTCGCGTTGGGGCCTGCGCGGTGCGGAAGACCTGGGCGACGGCCTGAGCGCCGTGTTCACGCTGGAAAGCGGCTTCAACTCGGCCAACGGCCAGTCGGGCCAGAGCGGTCGCCTGTTCGGCCGCCAAGCCACCGTCGGCCTGAAGAGCTCGTCGTGGGGCCTGCTGGAATTCGGCCGCCAGACCAACATCGCGTCCAAGTACCTGGGCTCGATCGATCCGTTCGGCGCCAGCTATGGCCAAGCCAACATCGGCGTGGCGTTCAGCGCCGCCAACACCGTCCGCTACGACAACATGGTCCAGTACGCGACCCCGTCGTTCGGCGGCTTCCAGGCCGGCATCGGCTACTCGTTCAACGTCGCTGACACGACCGCTGCTCAGACCGGCTTCAAGACCGCCGACAACACCCGTGGCATCACCGCTGGCGTTCGCTACCTGAACGGCCCGGTCAACGTCGCCCTGACGTACGACCAGCTCAATCCCGCCAGCCAGCTCGGCAACGACGCTACGCCCAAGTCGTGGAGCATCGCCGGTTCGTATGACTTCGAAGTGCTGAAGCTCGCGGCCGCCTTCGGCCAGACGCGCGACGGCTGGTTCACCGGCCAGGGCGTCAACGCCTTCGGCAGCGGCAGCACCAGCGCCGACGGCTTCGGCACGAACGTCGCCGTGGACGGCTTCAAGGCCAACTCGTACATGGTCGGCCTGACCGTGCCGTTTGGCGCCAGCAGCCTCTTGGCGTCGTGGCAGCGTGCCGATCCGGACAGCGACCTGCTGACCGGTGGCGATTCCGCCATGAACGTGTATAGCCTGGGCTACACGTACAACCTGTCCAAGCGCACGAACCTGTACGCGCTGGCTTCTTACGCCACCGACTACGCGTTCATCGACGGTGTGAAGAGCACCGTGGGCCTGGTTGGTATCCGTCATCGCTTCTAAGCGGCAGATGTGATGAGCGGCGCGCCTCGCGCGCGCCGCTTGCGCCCTGCACCGCGGTTGCACTGAGCGGATTGGGCGTCTTACCCGGCCACAGACGCGAAAAAAGCGGCCACCTCCCTAGCTCCA
>DALZRX010000456.1:0-3719 GCA_032015805.1 Achromobacter sp. | reverse complement strand
GGGCGCCTCGTCGGGAATGCCGTCGGCCTCGCGCATCCACACCACGGATTCCGAGTCGCTGGGCGCGCGCCAGTCGCCGCGCGGCGACAGCGAGCCGCCGGAGCCCACCTTGGGCGCATTCGGGATGCAGGTGCGCTTGAACTGGCTGAGCCGGAAGAACTTGTCCAGGAAGATCTTCAGGTTGCGCTTGATGGCGGCCAGGTCGTATTCGTTGCGCACGACATGCCCCGCCTCGGGCCAGGCCCCCGCCTCGCGGTCGCGCCAGGCCGTCCACGACAGGAAGGCGACCTTGGTCGGCGCAAAGCCGTAACGCAGCGTGTAGTACAGGTTGAAATCCTGGAGCTCGTAGGGGCCGATGGAGGCCTCGCTCTTTTGCTCGGGCTTGTCGTCCGCGCCCCCGGGCACGAGCTCGGGGCTGACGTCCGTGCCCAGCACGTCCAGCAGCACCTGCGCGCCGTCATCGCCCAGGCGGCCCGACTCGGCCACCCAGCGCACCAGGTGCGTGATCAGGGTCTTGGGCACACTGGCGTTGACGCTGTAATGCGACATGTGGTCGCCCACGCCGTACGTGCACCAACCCAGTGCAAGTTCGCTCAGGTCGCCAGTGCCGATGACGATGGCGTTGCTGAAGTTGGCAAGGCGGAACAGGTGATTGGTGCGTTCGCCCGCCTGCACGTTTTCGAACGTGATGTCGTAGACCGGCTCGCCGTTGGAATAGGGGTGGCCCAGGTCCTTGAGCATCTGCAGGCAGCTCGGGCGGATGTCGATCTCGGACGCCGTGCACCCCACCACCGCCATCAGGCGGCGCGCCTGCTGCAGCGTGCGGGTGCTGGTGGCAAAGCCCGGCATCGTGACGGCCAGGATGTTGGCGCGGGGCAGGTCCAGGGCGTCCATGGCCTGGGCGCAGACCAGCAGCGCGTGCGTGGAGTCCAGTCCGCCCGAAATGCCGATGACCACCTTCTTCATGCCGCTGGCCGACAGGCGTTGGGCCAGCGCCTGCACCTGGATGTTGTAGACCTCTTTGCAGCGCGCGTCCCGGCGCTGCGGATCGGCCGGCACATAAGGAAAGCGCGCCACGCGCCGCTCAAGCGCAAGTTCGGCGTCTTCGAGCGGCGGATTCACGGGAACCGCCACGCGGCGGAACTTGCGGACCTCGTCCTGGTGGCGGCGCACGGACTGGCCGAAGGTGCTTTGGCGCATGCGCTCGCGCGACAGGCGCTCCAGGTCGACGTCCGAGAACACCAGGTGCGAATGGTTCAGGAAGCGCTCGGACTCGGCGAGCAGCTCGCCGTTTTCATAGATGAGCGCCTGGCCGTCCCAGGCGAGATCCGTGGACGACTCGCCGCGCCCCGCAGACGTGTACAGGTAGGCCGACAGGCAACGCGCCGACTGCTGCGACACGAGCTGGTGCCGGTATTCGGACTTGCCCACGACGATATTGGAAGCCGACAGGTTGACCAGCACCGTGGCGCCCGCCAGCGCGGCATAGGAAGACGGGGGAATGGGCACCCAGACGTCTTCGCAGATTTCGACGTGGAACTGGAAGAGCGGCAGCTTTTCCATCTGGAAGAGCAGCTCGCCCCCGAACGGCACGGTCTGGCCCAGCAGGTCGATCTGCGTGTCGATGGCGCAATCGGCGGCGCTGAACTGGCGGGCTTCGTAGAACTCGCCGTAGTTCGGCAGATAGGTCTTGGGCACCACGCCCAGGACGCGCCCGCCCGCCGCCACCACCGCGCAGTTGAACAACTGGTGCGCCACCCGCAGCGGCGCCCCCACGACGATGGCGATGTCCAGGTCGGCCGTGGCCTCAACCACTTGCGCCAGCGCCGCCTCGCAGGCATCCAACAGCGCCCGCTGGTGAAAGAGGTCATCGCAGGTGTAGGCCGACAGTCCCAGTTCCGGGAATGCCGCCAGCACGGCGCCGCCTTGGGCGGCCTGCTGCGCCAGCGCGATGGTCTGCGCGGCGTTGAATGCGGGATCGGCCACCCGGCACTCGGGTACGCCGACCGCGACCCGGGCGAAGCCGTGGGAATACAAGTTGAAGAACGGATTCGGCATCGGGGGGTTCGCCTGGGGTTTCACCTGGAGGTTGCGCCTGCAATCAAGAGGCCCTGAAATCAACCGCCGGATTATCTCACGCGCCCCACGCGGCCTAGCGGGGCATCTTGCCGTCGGACAAGCTCCGTTCGAACGGCAAGGCCGGTTCGCCATCCACGACATTGCCTTGCCTGTCGCGCTCGGCGGCCAACGCCGCCTGGATGGCGCTGTCTCGCAGGTAGCCGCCCATGGCCCCGATGTCAGCGCCGGAGGGCTGCTGGTACAGGCGCAGGCCCAGTTCGGGCAGGATCGCCAGCAGATGGTCGAAGACGTCGCCCTGGATGCGCTCGTACTCGACCCATGCCGTCACCGCGGTAAAGCAATAGACCTCGACCGGGATGCCCTCGGAGGTCGGCTCCATCATGCGCACCATCATCGCCATGTCCTGGCGGATTTCCGGATTCTGCTTCAGGAAGGCCAGCGCGTAGGCCCGCAGCGTGCCGATATTGGTCAGGCGGCGCCGGTTGGCCGGCACGCTGGCCAGCTCGCCCAGGGTCTGGTTGGCCTGGACGATGTCCTGGGTCTTGGACTGCAGGTAATCGTGCAGCAGCCGGAACTTCATCAGGCGCTGGGCCTCGTCGTCGGTCAGGAAGCGCACGCTGGCGGCGTCGATGCGGATGGTGCGCTTGATGCGCCGGCCGCCCGATTCGAACATGTGCCGGTAGTTGCGATAGCTTTCCGAGAACAGCTTGTACGTCGGCACCGTGGTGACGGTGTTGTCCCAGTTCTGCACCTTGACGGTATGCAGTGCGATGTCCTTGACGAAGCCGTCCGCGTTGCATTGCGGCATCTCGATCCAGTCGCCGATGCGCAGCATGTCGTTGCTGGTGAGTTGCGTGCTGGCCACCAGCGACAGCAGCGTGTCCTTGAACACCAGCAGCAGCACCGCCGACAGCGCGCCCAGGCCGGAGATCATCCACAATGGCGACCGGTCGATCAGGATGGAGAGCACCAGGACGGTGCACACCGCCATCAGGATCAGCTTGCCGATCTGGATGTAGCCCTTGATGGACCGGGTCTGCGCCCGCGTCGTGGCCGAATACGTGTCCTGCCAGGCGCTCAGCACGCCCGAGAACGCGATGAACACGCATATCCAGGCGCCCGCGTGCGCCAGCCGGCCCACGACGCTGACCGCCCGTTCGGCATGGGGCACCAGGTCGATGCCGACCGACACCACGGCAAACGGCACGGCGTACCAAAGGTTCTGATACGCGCGGCGTCGCTGCAGCGCCTGGTCCCAGTCGACACGTCCGCTGGCGACCAGCAGCCGGTGCGCCAGCAACAGGACGACGCGGGCGACCACCCACTGCACGAAGAGCGCGGTCAGGATGAGCACGCCGATCCCGACCAGCGTCTGCGCCCAGATTTCCCGCGGCATATGGGTATCAAGTTGGGTGACTAGCTCTTCCCATTCCAGAGGCATGGATCCGTACTCGCTTTTCAGGTCTTGGAACTAACCGGGGATTATCCGACAACTCGCCCCGTCCGCGGGTTCCGGCCCCGCATAAGCGGGGCCGGCGTCGCCCGGCGCGGCGCAAGGCCCTATAATCCCGCCCATCATGGCAAAGACTCCCTCCCCCGATCAAAACCAGTTCGCCAACAAGGCGCAGGCCTGGTCCGCC
>DALZRX010000455.1:0-3722 GCA_032015805.1 Achromobacter sp. | reverse complement strand
CCATCGCTGGGCGCGGCTGGCCGCCGACAGCCATGTGCTGACGCTCAAGTCGCAGCGCGCGCTGGCTGGCGCGATGCGCGGCGATCCCCCGGGACCGGAGGGCTCATCCACCAAGATCCACTGGAGCGAGGCGCATCAGCGCCTGCTCGAGCTGTCGCTGCAATTGCTGGGCGAAGACGCGTGCCTTGGCGTCGATGCGGCCGGTGCGGCCGGTGCGACCGATTCGCGCGCCGCGCAGTTCACCCACGCCTACCTGTGGTCACGTGCCGAGACCATCCTGGCCGGCACTTCCGAGATCCAGCGCAACATCATCGCCGAGCAGATGCTCGGCCTGCCCAAGGCCTGACGCCTCATGAATCTGCATCTCAATGAAGACCAGCGCATGTTGCGCGATGCCGCCCATCGTTTCCTGTCGCAGCGCCATCCGGTGGCCATCGCGCGCGCCGCACATCAACAAGATGCGCAGGCGCGCCAGGCCCTGTGGCGCGACCTTGCCGAGCAGGGCTGGCCGGCCTTGCTTGCGCCCGAAACGCACGAGGGCCTGGGACTGGGCATGTGCGAGGCCTGGATTGTGGCCGAGGAAGCGGGGCGTCATCTGCTTAGCCTGCCGCTGGTGTCGAACATGGCGCTGCTCCCCACGCTGTGCGAGGCGGGCGGCGCGGCCGCGCAATGGGCGGGCGCCATGATGCGGGGCGATGTCTGGTACGCCGACGCGGCGCTGCGCCCGGACGGATCGGCGTTCATTGAAGGCGCCGGCGACGAGGTGCGCGCGCTGGCCGTGAGCGAGACGGGTCCGAAGACCTTGCGGCTGGATCTGCTGTCGCCCGTTGCGGGCGTGGCCGGCCTGGATCCGACGATGCCTGTCGCGGTCGCGGCAAAACCGGATGTCCTGGCGAGCGCCGATGTCGAGGTCAAGACGGGCACGTGGAACCTGCTGCGCGCACGTTTGCGGGTGCTGCGGTCGGCCGAGATGCTGGGCGCGGCATCCGCGGCCTTGGACATGGCCGCGGCGTACGCACGCGAACGCCAGCAGTTTGGCCGCGCCATCGGCGCCAACCAGGCAATCAAACACCGTCTGGCCGAGGACTGGATGGCCTTGGACGATGCGCGGCTTGCCGGCTGGGCGGCGGCCGCCGCGCTGGATGCCCGCGCGACGTCGGCAACAAGCGACTGCCTCTTTGCGCCTCTGCTGGCGGCGGAGGCCAGCCGCCGCGCCACCCGGAACACCATCCAGGTGCACGGCGCGCTTGGCGTGACGTGGGAGTGCGACGCGCACCTGTACCTTAAACGCGTCCTGCGACTGTCCGCCAACCTGGAGGCCGAGGTGCCAGCCCCCGACCTGCTGGAGCGCATCTGGGAAACGGCCGTATAGCCGGCGGGCGAGGGCGACCGGCGAGGGCGGCCGGCCTACAATCGCGCCCATGCATAAATCCAACTTCCCCTCCGAACTTGACCAGCCGACGCTCTCCGAGGTGGACGGCGTCCGTTATCTGCACTTCAACACCGAATGGGTGCAGGGCGCGATGAACATCAAGAGCCCGTCCGATCTGGTGCTGGAGTACACCGCGCAGATGATGGCGTGGCTGCTGTTCCTGGAGCCGCCCAAGGAAGAGGCCATCGGCATGCTGGGGCTGGGCGCCGGCTCGCTGGCCCGCTTTTGCACCAAGCACACGCGCAGCCCGCTGCTGGCGGTGGAATGGAATCCGCGGGTGACGGCGGCGTGCCACATGTTCTTCCGCCTGCCCGGCTCGAACCGTTTGCAGGTCGAACACACCGACGCGGGCGCCTGGGTGGCTGACCCGCTGAACGCCGGCCGCTGCCCGGTGCTGATGGTGGACCTGTACGACGCGGCAGCCGAGGGGCCGGTGCGCGACAGCGTCAAGTTCTATCGCGACTGCCGCCGAGTGCTGGGCGAGGTCGGCATCCTGGCCGTGAATCTGTTTGGCCGGCACGAAAGCTTTGGCAAGAACATCGACAACCTGTCCAAGGCGTTCGACGATCGCATCGTACTGCTGCCGGAAGTCGAAGCGGGTAATCAGATCGTGTTGGGCTTCTCCGGCCCAAGCCTGGCGATCACGCCGGCGGAACTGCTGGCGCGCGCCGAGGTCGTGGAAGGCAAGTACGGGCTACCCGCCCGCCGCTGGGCCCGCTCGCTGACGCGCCATGCGGTCGACGGGGTACTGCATTTTTGAAGGGCGTCAGGGGCGCAGTGTCCTGAGCGGCCGGCGGGCAAGCTTGGTCTTGAAGTCTTGCCGGCTGTCGCAGATGAGGTGGATGTACACCTTGTCTGCCACAACCTCATAAATGACTCGATTCTTGACTGCGACTATTTGCAGGAAGTGGGTGGCAGGCAGCTCTGGAAGAGGATGTCCGGCGCGCGGGAATTGTTGGAGATTCTGGATGGCTTTCCTGAGCCTGGCATAGGCGTCGAGCCAGACCGTTTGGGAGAATTGCTTTCTGACGTAGCGGCGGATCTCGTGGAGATCATCGATGGCCGACTGCAGAAAGATTACCTCCCGGCTCATTCAGAATCATCCCGGTCCATTGCGTCGATCTGCGCGAACACGTCCGCCGCCGGCATGATGCGGCCTTCTTCGATCTCTTTGCGGCCGCCTGCCAGCAGTTGAAGCAAGGCCATGGTCTGTTCCTGCTCTTCATAGCTTTGCACGTCCATGACCACGAGTTTTGCCTCTCCGTTCTGCGTGATGAGCATGGGTTCCCGGGTTTCGGTCAGCGTGGTCACGATCTCGGCTGCGTGGCTCTTTAGGTACGAGATAGGCTTCACTTGGGTGGAGTATTTCATGTGTAGAACTCCGGTATGGTAGGCGCGATCGGGCTGATTGTAGTCTTAATTCAGTCCTAGTTCTGGCCGTTTTGCGGTCGCCCGTAGACTTCCCTTTATCGCCGTTGGTGCACCCCAGGTAGGGAAGGTACCGAGTCCCACAGGGGTTTACCTTTCTTCCAACCCGGATCTATCATGGGCTTATTCATAATTATGAATTACGGCATTTCCCTCGCCGTCCGCCCATGAACCATCCGATCGTCCGTCAAGCCCTGTACCTGGAAGTCGCGGACCGCCTGCGCGGCATGATTCATGCGCGGGCGCTTCGCAATGGCGAATGGATCGACGAATTGCGGCTGGCCGGCGAAATGGGCATTTCGCGCACCCCGCTGCGCGAGGCGCTGAAGGTGCTGGCCACCGAAGGCCTCGTCCGGCTGGAGCCCCGCCGCGGCTGCTTCGTCAACGAGCTGTCCGCGCAGGACCTGGAAGACATCTTCCCGCTGATGGCCATGCTGGAAGGGCGCTGCGCCTTCGAGGCCGCGCGCAAGGCCAGCGACGCGCAGTTGGCCGACTTGGAACCCTTGCACGCCGCGCTGGCCGGCCATGCCAAGGCCGGACGCATCGACGCCTATTACAAGACCAATTACCTCATTCACGAAGCCGTCCAGGCGCTGGCCGGCAACCAATGGCTATCCGACATGGTGGGCAACCTGCGCAAGGTGCTGAGCCTGTCGCGCCATCGCAGCTTGTCCCGGCCCGGCCGCATCGACCAGTCCTGCGCCGAACACCTTGCCATCTTCGAGGCCCTGAAGGCCCATGATTCCGACGCCGCCCAGGCGCTCGCGCACACCCATTTGATGCGCCAGCTTGAAGCGCTGCGTGTACTCAGCAATGAAGACGCCGCCGACGCGGCGTCGTCCGATCCCATCGTCATCGAGGA
>DALZRX010000454.1:0-3730 GCA_032015805.1 Achromobacter sp. | reverse complement strand
ACGGCGTGAAGAAGTCGATGCCGCCCGAACGCACCTGGGCCAGCATGTCGGTGTCGCCGCCAAGCTGGTTGTTCGGGAAGATCTTGATGTCGACGCGGCCGTTGCTTTCCTTGAGGATGCGTTCGGCGGCTTCCTGCGCGCGGATGTTCAGCGGATGCGTTACCGGCAGGTTGTTGCCGTACTTGAGCGAATAGTCGGCGGCGCGGGCGATCAGCGGGAAGCCGGTGCCGGCGACGGCAAGGGCGGGAACCGCGCAAAGGCGGCGCAGGGCACTGCGGCGTGTAAGCAGCTTCATGGTTGTCTCCGTTGTGTTGCTTATGATGTTTTTTGATGTGCCACAAAACCGCCTGAGCCATGCGGCAGTGTGGACAATAGTGAATAGGCGCTATCATCGTCAAATCATATTCATGATGGTTTTTGATGTGAATAAATTCGTTCCGGATCGCAAGCTTGCGCGTTTGGCGGATGTGGCCGAACGCGCGGGCGTGTCGACCGCCACGGCAGACCGCGTGTTGAACCGCCGCCCGGGGGTGCGCCCGGCCACGGCGCAAAAGGTCTTCAAGGCCGCCATTGATCTGGACTACCTGCCGGACGACGAGGTGTACGCGGCGCCCGCGCCCGAGCCCATGCGGCTGGTGTTCCTGCTGCCGCGCGGCAGCAATCGCTACCTGCGCATGCTGGGCGACACCGTCAGCTTCGCGCACGAGCACTTCGCGCCGCTCAATGCCAAATGCCAGGTCGAGTATGTGGAAAGCTTCAACCCCGACGCGCTGGCGCAGGCGCTGGCCAAGCATGGCAAGCGGGCCGACGGAATCGCGTTCATGGCGCTGGAACATCCCGTGGTGCGCGAGGCCGTGAATGCCCTGGCGCAACAGGGCGTGCCGACGGTGACGCTGATTTCGGACATCGCCAACAGCGCCCGAGCGGCCTACGTGGGACTGGACAACCGCGCTGCGGGGCGCACGGCCGGATACCTGATCGCCCGCTTCATCGGCATGCGTGCGGCGCACGTGGCGTTGATCGCGGGATCGCGGCACTACCGCGCGCACGAAGAGCGGGAAAGCGGATTCCTGCAGCTTTACGCCGAACAGTTTCAGGCGATGCAGGTGGTGGACCTGCGCGAAGGCTACGACGACGCGCAGCGCAACTACGAACAGACGCGCCAATTGCTGGAGCAATATCCGCAGCTTGCCGGCATCTACAACATCGGCGGCGCGTCGGACGGCGTGGCCCGCGCCCTGAAAGAGGCGGGGCAGCAGCACCGGGTTGTTTTCATCGGGCACGGCCTCACGCCCGACACGCGTTCACTGCTGATCGACGGCACGATGGATGCCGTCATCACGCAGAGTCCGATGGAAGCGCTGATGAGCTGCGTGCGCATCTTCAGCAATTTGCGGGACAAGCGCAGCGCGATGAACGGGGTGGAACTGGCGCGCAGCCAGGTGATCTTCCGGGAGAACTTGCCTTAGGGGACTCACGATGGGTGTCAGACACCTTGTAGGCACCTTGAAAGTGCCGGCACCCGCACCCAATCGGCAGACCGCGGGCGTATGATTCCTGCTATGGGCTCGCACCCAGGCAGGCGGCGGCGGGCAAGCCGCCGCCAACCTTGACGAATGGTTCCCCAACAACGGCCGACCGGCGCTCGCTGGCGGACGGCCGTGAAGGCGCTGCGCCATGGACCACACAGCCGACCATCTGGCAAATCCCGCCTCATGCGAGGCGGGATTTGCCGTGCGATCACCGGCGGGTGACCACGATCTCCATGTACTCGCTGGGCACGACCACCGCCGAATCGCCGGAGCGGTTGAAGCGTTCGATCTGCGCGGTGATGTCTGCCGTCAGCGCCGCCTGCGCCGCGGGTTCCAGGGCCCCGAAGGCCTTGAGCAGCGGGCCGTAGTAGGTCTTGAAGACCTGCATCCAGTGCTCGGGCGAGCGGTAGCGGAACACGAAATGGCGCGGTTCGCACTTGATCGACGCGGCCTGGGACCCGAACATTTCTTCAATGCGCGCCTTCGTGCCCCACAACGCGGGCGATTTGACGCCGGCCGGCGGCGGCAGGTGCTTGCCGATGGTCTTGAAGATCTGGCCGATGAAGCCGTCGGGCGTCCAGTTGGCCAGGCCGATCTTGCCGCCGTGCTTGCACACGCGCATCAGTTCGGACGCAGCCTTGTCCTGGTCGGCCGTGAACATGACCCCGAAGGTCGACATCACGACGTCGAACGCCGCGTCCGGGAAGGGCAGCGCCTCGGCGTCGGCCTCCTGGAATTCGATCTTCAGGCGCTCGGCGGCGGCGCGTTCGCGGCCGCGGCTCAGCAGGGAAGGCACGTAGTCGGTCGAGGTGACATCGCACCAGCGGCGGGCGGCGGCCAGCGTCGCATTGCCGTTGCCGGCGGCAACGTCCAGCACCTTTTGCCCGGCGCGGACATCCAGGGCTTCGCAAAGCTGTTCTCCTACGATCTGCAGCGTGGTGCCGACGACGGCGTAGTCCCCGGAGGACCAGGTGCTCTGCTGGCGGGTCTTCAAGGCGGCCAGATCGGGCTGTGCGGTTTCGCGCACGTCACTGGTGGCAAGGGAGGAAATGGACATGGTGAGTCTCCGTTGATGCGTGGTGTGCGCGACGGCATCCATTGCCAGCGCGCCGGGGTGGTGCAACCAGCGCTGCGAAGGAATTCGCGTGCCGTGCGCCCCGGAAACAACGATAAAAACCGGGCGTGGAGGCGAGCGTGGTAGCGGGCGTGGAATCTGTGGTGGAATCCGGCGGCGCTGGCATCCACGTGCACATGCTGGGACCCATGACGATCCGCCGCGGCGGTGTCGCGGTGGCGCTGCCGCCATCGCGCAAGCTGCGGGCCCTGATCGCTTATCTGGCGCTGGCCCCCAATGCCGTCATGCGTGCGCACCTGTGCGAGTTGCTGTGGGACATTCCGAACGATCCGCGCGGCGAACTGCGCTGGTGCCTGAGCAAGGCACGCGGCCTGCTTGACGAGCCCGGCCGCCGGCGGGTCGAGACGGTGCAGGACGCCGTGCGCCTGGACCTGTCCGATTGCCGCGTTGACGTCATCGACATCGGCGCGGCGATGCAGGATGGCATCGACAAGGCGGGTCCGGAGCGGCTGCGCGCGCTGTCGGCGTTGTTTGTGGGGGATTTCCTCGAGGGTCTGGAAATTGGCCGCAGCCCGTTTTTCAATAGCTGGCTGACCGCGCAGCGGCGCCGCCTTCGGGCCTGCCATGCCGCCGTGCTGGCCCAGCAGGCCGCGAGCCTGCCCGCGGGGTCGGAAGAACGCTTTGCGTGCCTGGACAAGTGGCTGCAGTTGGCGCCGTTCGATCCGCTGGCGCACGAGCTGATGCTGGACGCCCTTGGACTGCGGGGGCAATGGCGCGAAGGCGAGGAACATCTGACCGCGGCCGTGCGGGCGTTTGAGGCCGAAGGGCTGGACGGCCGGGTGCTTCGCGAGGCATGGCGCGATGTGCGCACGCGACGGGCGGGTGGAATCCAGACGCCGGCCGCAACGCCGTCTCAGATCCCGCTGCAAAGCGCGAGCCGAAACGCGGACGAAACCCTGAGCCGCAGCGCGAGCCCAAACCCGATTCAAATCCCGAGCCCGACTGCGGCCGAGGACCCGGCCCAGCGCCCGCCCCAAGGCGTCGCTTTCCAAACCTCAGCCGCGCCTGCCGCCGAGCCCGAGCCGCCGTCCCGCCTGGCGGACCCTGCCGCCGAACGGCGGGG
>DALZRX010000453.1:1411-3740 GCA_032015805.1 Achromobacter sp. | reverse complement strand
TGGCGATGGCCCGCCCCTGCTCATGCGCAGGCACCATGCGCGCGGCGTAGCCCGCGGCCAACGCCCACAGCAGCCCGGCTGAGACGCCCGCGACGAAGCGCGCCGCCATCGTCAACACGTAGCTCGTGGAAACCGTGGTGACGGTGTTGGCGATGACGAAACCGGCAATCGCCGCCAGTAGCAAGGGGCGGCGGCGCACGCCTTGCGTTGCGGCGGTCAAGGGGATCGCCGCCATCAACGAACCGATGGCGTAGATCGTGACGAGCTGCCCTGCCAATGCTTCGGAGACCCCGAGCCCGGCGCTGATCTGAGGCAGCAGGCCGGCGGGCAGGGCTTCCGTCAGGATCGTGACGAAGCCGGCCAACGCCAGGGCCAGCAATGCGGGAATGGGAAGACGCGCGTCCCGCGCGCCGCGGCCGGAAGCCGTCGTCGATAAACCTGCCATGTTCTGCCTATTCAGGCGGCCGTCGCGGGCGGAAAGCCCGGGATCGGCACGCATCCAAGAAGGCAGCCATGTTGGAGCCAACATCGATTCGGGACAATAATGCCGGTGTTCAAAACATATCGGACAAATGTTCCGCAATCGCGTCATGGTCGAATCGCTCAACGCCATCGCCTTCTTTGTGCAGGCTGCGGAAACTCGCAGTTATTCCGAAGCCGCCCGCAATCTCGGCGTGTCCGCGTCGGCCGTCGGCAAAAGCGTCTGCCGGCTGGAATCGCGCCTGGGCGTACGCTTGCTACACCGCAGCACGCGCAGCATCACCTTGACGGCCGAGGGCGCCGTCTTCCTGCAACGCTGCCGCCGCATCCTGTGCGAGATCGAATCCGCCGAACTCGAGCTTTCCGAAACCCGGCAAGCGCCACAAGGCCGATTGCGCATCAGTCTCCCGCTTGTCGGGATGCTGGTCATGCCGGCGCTTACCGCCTTCATGCGGCGCTACCCCGCCGTGGAACTCGACGTGGATTTCTCGGACCGTCTGGTGGATGTGATCAACGAAGGGTTCGACGTCGTGATGCGCACCGGCGAGCCGACCGACTCCAGGCTCGTGTCGCGCCCGATCGGCAACTACCGACTCCTGCTTGTCGCATCGCCGGGCTACCTGGCGGACCGGGGCACTCCCGAATCCCCCGAAGACCTGAAACATCACGCCTGTCTGCAGCACAAATTCCCCAGCACGGGAAAACTCGAGCCGTGGCCATTGAAACGCGGCACGGACACGCCGGAATGGATATTGCCGATATCGATGGTGTGCAACACGTCCGCAGCCTTGCTAGACGTGGCGGTGGCGGGCCTGGGCATCGCATGCCTGCCGGATTTCCTGGTCCGGCCCGCCCTGCAACGCGGCGAGCTGGTGCCGGTGCTTGAAAGCCATGTGGAGCACCAGGGCACCTTCCGGCTGATGTGGGCGACCAGCAAACACCTCGCGCCCAAACTGCGGGTTTTCATCGACTTCATGGGCACCGAGTTGTTCAACGACGGCAAGGCCGAACCGCCATGACGTCGCGCTTGTCCGTCTAGGGCATTCGCGGATGGCTTGCGGCTGGTATTTGATGTACATACTTTGTATACACGATCTCTCTGCCTGCCCGCCGACGTGATCGCCCTACTTTCCTGTGCATACCGCCCCCGCCGATGTCCGTCTACGACACCACGCTTCCCTACCCTCGCGATCTCATTGGCTATGGGCGCAACCCGCCCCACGCGCAATGGCCCGGCAACGCGCGCATCGCCGTGCAGTTCGTGCTGAATTACGAAGAAGGCGGCGAGAACAGCGTGCTGCACGGCGACGCCGGTTCCGAGCAGTTCCTGTCCGAAATGTTCAACCCCGCCAGCTACCCGGACCGGCATCTCAGCATGGAAGGCATCTACGAATACGGCTCCCGCGCCGGCGTGTGGCGCATCCTGCGCGAGTTCGAAAAGCGCCAGTTGCCGCTGACCGTGTTCGGCGTGGGGATGGCCCTGCAGCGCCATCCCGAATTGACCGCGGCATTCGTGGAACTGGGCCACGAAATCGCCTGCCACGGCTGGCGCTGGATTCACTACCAAAATGTCGATGAAGCCACGGAACGCGAACACATGCGCTTGGCCGTCGATGCCATCACGGCATTGACCGGCACGCGGCCAGTGGGCTGGTACACCGGCCGCGACAGCCCGCGCACCCGCAGGCTGGTGGCCGACGACGGCGGATTCGAATACGACAGCGATTACTACGGCGACGACCTGCCCTTCTGGATGCGGGTGCGCCGATCCGATGGCTCGACCGCGCCGCAGCTCATCGTGCCCTACACGCTGGACTGCAACGACATGCGCTTCGCGCTGCCGCAGGGC
>DALZRX010000453.1:0-1401 GCA_032015805.1 Achromobacter sp. | reverse complement strand
GGCGCCCAAGATGCTCAGCATCGGCATGCATTGCCGCCTGCTGGGCCGGCCCGGACGCATCGTCGCGCTACAGCGGTTCCTGGACCACATTGCGCGCCACGACCGCGTCTGGATCTGCCGCCGGCTGGACATCGCGCGCCACTGGAAAGCCACGCACCCTTACCTCCCCGCCCGTTGAACAGGACGACCATGGCTGACACCCTAGACAATCTCAACGCCGCGTCAAACGAAGACGCCCAGGCGCAGCTTGCGGATTTATACCCGCACGCCCCCTGGGTCGCCGACGAGGCGTTGCGAGCGCGCCCCTTCATATCGATTGCCGACCTGCGCCAGCGCCTGCGGCAAGCGGTGGATGGCGGCAACCGAAAGGCGCGCCTGGCGTTGCTGCGCGACCAGCCGGACGCCCCGCCGTTGCCCGGCGCCAGTGCCGAAGATTGCGAGCGCCTGGCGCAGCTTGGCGCGCAATACCGTGCCCGTTTCGGCTATGGGTTCATCGCCGCCGACCGCAACCCGCGCGGAACTGCGCTGGACAGCACCCACCTGCTGGAAGACCTGACGCGGCGCCTGGACACTCCGCCCGACGTTGAACAGGAAGAAGCGCTGCGCCAGCTTCACCGTATCGCCGAACTGCGTCTGCGCGATCGCTTCGGCGAACCCGCGCTCGGCAACGACATCTGGGATTGGCACGAGGCGCTCAGCGCCTACAGCGATCCGGGCTACGCCGAAAAGGGCCAGCTCACGGTCACCTACCTGACCGACGCGCACCGCGCCTGCGCCGCCCGCATTTCGCAATGGATGCGGGACTGCGGCTTTGATGAGGTGGACATTGACGCAGTCGGCAACGTGGTCGGTCGCTATCGCGCGGCACGGGCGGAAGACGCCCCCGTCCTCATGTCCGGCAGTCACTTCGACACGGTGCGCAATGCCGGCAAATACGACGGCAGGCTCGGCATCTTCGTGCCCATGGCTTGCGTGCGCGCGCTGCATCGAGAGCAGCGGCGCCTGCCCTTCGATGTGGAGGTGATCGCCTTCGCCGAAGAAGAAGGCCAGCGCTACCGGGCCACCTTCCTGGGATCGGGCGCGCTGATCGGCGGATTCAAGCCCGAATGGCTGGACCAGAAGGATGCCGACGGCATCACCATGCGTGAAGCCATGACGCACGCCGGCCTGGATACCCGCGGCATTGCGGACCTGCGCCGCGACCCGTCGCGCTACCTGGGCTTTGTCGAAGTGCACATCGAACAAGGACCCGTCCTCTACGAACTGGGACTGCCGCTGGGCATTGTCACGTCCATCAACGGCTGCGTGCGCCACCAGGTGCAGATCCTGGGCCTGGCGAGCCACGCGGGCACCACGCCCATGGACCGCCGGCGCGACGCCGCCGTGGCCGCCGCCGAACTG
>DALZRX010000452.1:0-3741 GCA_032015805.1 Achromobacter sp. | reverse complement strand
GCTCGGCCGCCGGGCCGAACACGCCGCTCAGCCGGTCGGCCTGGCACAGCGGCGACTCCGGCCCCGCTCCCCGCGCCGTAACGTCCAGGCGCGCCGCGAAGGGCCAGGGATCGGCCATGCCTTGCAACTCCGCCTGGCCGGTCACGTCGGCCTCGCCTACTTCATGGCCAACCCGCAGGCTGGCGATGCGCAACTGCGCGCCCTGCTGACCGGCGGCAAACGTGGCGCTCAAATCATTCAACGTGACGGGCAGCGGCTGGCCATCCTGGGTGAACTGGAAATCTCCCAAAGCAAGCCGGTCCACGGCGATGGTCACCGGCAATTCGGGCAGGGTGAAGGGTTCGGCGCTTTCCTCGGCGGGCGGCGTCTCGGGCGACGACACCATTTCCACGCGGACCGAACCGGCTGACAGGTTGCGCACATGCACCAGGCGGTCGCCCAGCGCGCGCCAGTTCACCACCAGATCCAGGTCGTGGATGTCGATGTACGTGCCGCCGGCCGTCAGTTCAAGCCGGCCCACGGTCACCCCGCGCAGAAGCGAGCCGTTCACATCCAGCGCCTGCCCGTCGAGCTGCTGTGCGGCGGTGGTCAGCAGCAAGCGGGTGCCGTTCTGCGAGGCCGCCAGCCAGAAGAGGAATCCGGCCGCCAGCGCGGCAAGCATCGCGAGCCCCGGCAGCCACCACACCAGCACATGGCGCAGGAATTTACGCACGAACTTCAAAACGCGATCCCCAGCGAGAAATGCAGGCGCAGGTCGCGTTCGCGTTGGCCGTAGGCCAAGTCGAGGAACAGCGGACCCGCGGGCGTGCGCACGCGCGCGCCGACGCCGTAGCCCACGGACATCTTCATGTCGCCAAAGGACTCGGCGGCATCGCCGGCGTCCACGAAGACGCCCATGCCCCAGCGTTCGTCGAAATAATGGTCGTATTCGATGCTGCCCACTAGCAGCGTGGGCGCGCCCACGACGGCGTTGTCGCGGTGCACGCCGATGCTCTGGTAGCGATAACCGCGAATCGACCGCGCGCCGCCCGTGCGGAATCCGAAGTCGTCCGGAACCTGCACGTCGCCGTTGGACCACACGCGGCCGACCTCGCCGCGGATCGACAGCACGTCCAGCTTGCCGATGGGCCACCATTTCTGCCCGCGCAGCCGCAGGCGCGTGTACGGTTCGCCCGTGTCCAGCGTGACGCCGACGCCGCCGCCCACCGAAATCAGGTTGCCCTCGCGCGGATCGTATTTGTTGTTCACGTCGCGGCGCAGCCATTCGGCCGTGGTGGTCACCGTGGGCAGCGTGTAGCTGTCGCCGCCGTCGATCTTGACGTGGTCCTGCGCCAGCAGCACGCCGTAGCGGGTCTCGTATTCGACGCGGCTGTCGCCCGCGCCCTTGCGCTCTTGCGTGCGCGTGGCGCCCAGCGCATAACGGGTCACTTCCAGACCCTGGATATCGGAGCGGTCCGCCAGGATCCCGACGGAATCGCGATAACCGCGCTCGGATGGCGGCAGCAGGATGTCCAGGAAGGCGCGCTGGCGCAGCCGGTCAACGCCAAAGCCGGTTTCCATCGTGACGGGCTGGCCGAACACGACGTTCTGGCGATACACGGATTCGACGCGCACGCCGGCCTCGTCGTCCACGCCGATCGAGGCGGAAAAACGCTTGGGCGGCGCCTCGACGACGCGCACCTGCACGGGCAGCGTGATCTCGCCATCGGAATCGAACTGCGCCGGCGGCGGGGGCAAGCCGCCCGACACCGTGGGATCGCCCGCTGGCGCGGCCGCCGCCGCGTCCTCGGACCCCGGCCCGCGGGCGCGGTCCGAAATCGGGTCGGTGGGTTGGTCCGTCTGGCTTGGAGGCTCTTGCAGCGAGACAAACGCGCCGCGGAAGAACGCGGTGGACTGCAAGTCCTGTTGCCACTGATCCAGCCGATTCTGGTCGAACGCCGCTCCCACGTTGTAGCGGACGTAGCGGTCGATCAGCGTTTCGGGCACGCGCTTCAGCCCCTGCGTGTTCAGTTCGCCCATGCGCACCTGCGGCCCGCTGTCGATGGTGACATGCAGATGCGCGGCGGCATTGTCGGCGTCGATGTCCGCGCGCGAGGACGTCATGCGCGCCAGCAGGAAGTCGCGGGTGGAGACATCGTCCAGCAGCGTGGCCTTGGCGCGGTTCCAGTCGCTGTTGATGAAGGGTTGGCCTTTCCTGAGTCCCCAGTCATCGCGCAACTTTTGCACGCGCTGCGCGTATTCGGGGCGCGTGATGCGCCCCGAAAATTCCAGGTTGACGGATTCCACCATCGTGCGCTTTCCCGGCACGATGGCGATGTCCCAGGTTTCGCCGCCGATGTCGGTGCCGGCTTCGAGCGTGACCTTGGGTGAAAAATAGCCCTGCGTGGCCAACGCAGCCAGCGTCGCGTCGCGCGCGCGCCGGCGCAGGCGGCTGATTTCACCGCCGTCCTGATCTTCGGCCAGCCGCGCGATCGCGTCGACCGCCTGGGTGATCGCCTGCAGCGCGGCCGGGGGCACGCCCCCGGGGTCGACAATGACTTCCGGGCGCTTGGCCAACGCCTCGCCCGCCATCATGCACAGTCCTGCCAACAAGGCTCGGGCAGCCCACCGCATGCTTCAGGACGGTTGCTGTACGACGATGGAGGGAAACTTTCCGGCCATGTCGCGCGGAAGCGCCGCAATGCCCGCGGCCAGCTTTCGAGCGATCGCACGGTACAGCGCCGCGGCTTCGCTGCCCGCGTCCGACACGACCGTCGGCGTACCGGCGTCGGTCTGCTCGCGAATCGCCAGGGTCAGCGGCAGGCTGCCGAGCCACGGCGTCTGGTATTGCTCCGCCATGCGCTGGCCGCCGCCTTCGCCGAAGATGTGTTCCGCGTGGCCGCACTGCGAGCAGATGTGGATGGCCATGTTCTCGACCACGCCCAGGATCGGCACTTCGACCTTCTGGAACATCCGCAGGCCCTTGCGCGCGTCCAGCAGCGCCACGTCCTGCGGCGTGGTGACGATGACCGCGCCGACGACCGGCACCTTCTGCGCCAGCGTCAGGGCCACGTCACCCGTGCCGGGCGGCATGTCGACGATCAGATAATCCAGGTCGCGCCAGTTGGTCTGGCGCAGCAGTTGCTCAAGCGCCTGCGTGACCATCGGTCCGCGCCAGATGGCGGGGGAGTCCGCATCGATCAGGAAGCCGATGGAGTTGGCCTGCAGACCATGGCCGGTCAGCGGCTCCATGCTCTTGTTGTCCAGGCTTTCGGGACGGCCGGAGATGCCCAGCATCGTCGGCACGCTTGGTCCGTAGATGTCCGCATCCAGAACGCCGACCTTTGCGCCCTCGGCCGCCAGCGCCAAGGCCAAGTTGACGGCGGTGGTGCTCTTGCCCACCCCGCCCTTGCCGGAAGCGACCGCAATAATGTTGCGCACATTGGGCAGCGGCTTCAGGCCTTTCTGCACCGCGTGGGCGGCGACCTTCCAGGTGACCGTGATCTGCGCGTCCGGCGCGCCAGCCTGCGCGAGCGCGCGCACGGCGATGTCGCGCACCTGATCGCGGACGGCGTCGGCGGGATAGCCCAGCTCCAGCGTCAACGCGACGCGGCCGCCGGCCAGTTGAATGTCACGATCTTTTACAGAAACACCCAAATCCAAACCGGTATTCGGGTCTTGCGCGGCGCGCAGTGCGGCGCGAATGTTTTCTATCGTTATACTCATGTCACTATGGTTCCGTAGGCAGCGCGGCGTCTGCGG
>DALZRX010000451.1:0-3744 GCA_032015805.1 Achromobacter sp. | reverse complement strand
GCGCGGCGCGCCGACAGGCCGCATGGGCCGGTGCTGGCGCGGCTCTGGCAGCACCTGCAACAGTCGGCGGACGGCTTCCAGTTGCGATGAACGTGGGCGGGCCTGTCGCGCCATCTTCAGCCCAGGCGAAGCCACACCTCCGGATTCCAGAATAGGCATTTGGACACGCCGCGCCCACACTCATGCGCATTAGTTGATCAATCAATGATCACGCAGGGAGACAAGCATGATGTGTGCACACCGCTGGCTGGCAGCCGGCGCGGTGGCCATTGCCATCGCGAACCCGGCGCAGGCGGCCTGGCCTGAACGGCCCATCACCCTCATCATCCCGGCCGCGCCGGGCGGCACCACGGACATCTCGGCTCGCTTGATTGCCGACAAGCTGTCGGCCAGGCTTGGCCAGCAGGTCATCGTGGAGAACCGGGCGGGCGCCGCCGGCATCATCGGCGCGCAGGCGTTGGCGCGCGCCAAGCCGGACGGCTACACGCTGCTGATGGGCAACATCGGCCCCAATGCCATCAACTACGCGCTCTACAAGACGCTGCCCTACAAGCCCACTGATTTCGCACCGGTGACGCTCGTGATCTCGGTGCCCAACGTGCTGGTCGTCAACGAGGCTTCGTCGGCCCGCAGCGTCTCGGAGCTGCTTGCGCAGGTCAAACAGGATCCGTCCAAGGTGTCCTTCGGCAGCTCCGGCGCGGGCCAGTCCCCGCATCTGTCCGCCGAAATGTTCAAGCAGCGAGCCGGCATTCCTGGCACGCACGTCGCGTACAAGGGCGCCGGACCCGCCGTGGCCGCGCTGCTTGGCCAGCAGTTCACCTTCATGATCGACAACCTGCCCAGCTCCATGCCGTATATCCAGGCCGGAAAATTGCGCGCGCTCGCCGTCACCAGCGACAAGCGTCTGACCGAACTTCCGGACGTGCCGACCATGGCCGAGGCGGGCGTGAAGGACATGGTGGTTACCGCGTGGTTCGGTTTGGTCGCACCCGCCGGCACGCCGTCTGAAGCAATCGACAAGCTCTACGCCGCCACGCGCGACGTCGTGCGCAGCCCCGAAATCAGCGACCGCTTCAAGGCGATGGGCGGCCAGGCCGGCGGCAACACGCCCGCGGAGTTCGCGGCCTTCATGGACCAGGAACGCGTCCGCTGGAAGAGCATCGTGGACTCGGCCGGCCTCGCGCAGGAGCAATAAGTGATCGACAAGATTCAGGAATCCATGGTGCAGGCCGTGGCCGTGATCCCGGATGGCGCATCGGTGCTGGTCGGCGGATTCGGCGAAGCCGGTGTGCCCTACGAACTGCTGCAATGCCTGGCCGAATTGGGCCGGCGCGACCTGACCATCATCTCCAACAACGCCGGCACGTTCGAACACGGCATCGCCGCCCTGTTGATTCGCAAGCAGGTCCGCAAGATCATCTGCTCGCATCCGCGCCCGCCCAACTCCGATGCCTTCGCCCGCGCCTACCGCGCCGGCGAGGTCGAACTAGAATGCGTGCCGCAGGGCACCCTGGCCGAACGGCTGCGCGCCGCCGGCGCAGGACTGGGTCCCTTCTACACGCCCACGGGCTACGGCACCGAGTTGGCCGAGGGAAGGCGCCAGGAGATCATCGACGGCATCGGCTATGTGCTCGAGCAGCCCCTGCGCGCCGACTACGCGCTCATCCGCGCCCACCTGGGCGACCGCTGGGGCAACCTGATGTACCGCCATGCCGCGCGCAACTTCAACCCCGTCATGTGCATGGCCGCGCGGCACGCGATCGCGCAGGTCGACGAAATCGTGCCGCTCGGCGCACTGGCGCCGGAACAGATCATGACGCAGGGCATCTTCGTGAAGTCCGTCGTGCGGGTGGAGGCCTGACATGCAAGACATCATCGGCTTGACTCGCCAGCAAATCGCGCAGCTTCTGGCGAGCGACATTCCCGACGGCGCCATCGTCAACCTGGGGATCGGCATGCCGACCCTCGTCGGCGACTATCTGCCGGCGGGCCGCGAGATCCTGCTGCACAGCGAAAACGGCATCCTGGGCATGGGCCCGGCCGCCGCCGGCGAGCAGATCGACCCCGACCTCATCAACGCCAGCCGCCAGCCCATCACCTTGCTGCAAGGCGCCTCCATCACCGAACACACGATCTCGTTCGCCATGATGCGCGGTGGACACCTCGACTACGCCGTCCTCGGCGCATTCCAGGTGTCCGAGCGGGGCGACCTCGCCAACTGGAAGACCGACGCCGCCGATGCCATCCCCGCCGTCGGCGGCGCGATGGACCTGGCCGTCGGCGCCAAGCAGGTGCTCGTCACCATGGAACATCGCGGCCGCGACGGCACGCCCAAGATCCTGAGTCAGTGCACCTATCCCCTCACCGGCAAGGGCGTCGTGTCCCGTCTCTACACCGACCTTGCCGTCATCGACGTCATGCCCGTCGGCCTGCAGGTGTACGCCATGAAAGCAGGCGTCAGCGAAGCCTTCCTGCGCTCGGTCACCGGCGCACCCCTGCACTTTCTGCAACCGCCGCGCACGATCGTCGTCGACCCGGCAGGGACCCCGCGATACGCATAAGCTGGCGCGTGGCGCAGCCGTTCTTCTTGCGACAGACGTAATCGGCCCGGACCGCGGGCAAAGGAGCTATCCATGATCCGTTCGATCCTGGCCGCCGTCTCGGCGAGCGTGCTATGCCTGGGCGCGGCACACGCCGCGCCGACCTATCCGGACAAGCCCATCACCTTGCTCATTCCCTATCCGCCCGGCGGCAGCGCCGACATGCTGGCGCGTCCGCTCGGCGCGGAACTGCAGAAGAAGTGGGGCCAGCCGGTGGTCCTGGAATACAAGCCCGGCGCGGGCGGCGCGATCGCCTCGGCTCAGCTCGCCCGCGCCAAGCCCGACGGCTACACGCTGCTGATGGTGCTGGCTGCCCACACCATCAACCCCAGCCTGTACCCGTCGCTGCCGTACGACACGCGCAAGGACTTCGCACCAGTCTCCCTGGTCGCCACCCTGCCCATGCTTGTCGCGGCGCCGCTGGCCACGCCTGCGAACACCGTGTCCGAACTCATCGCCTACGGCAAGGCCAATCCCGGCAAGCTCAGCTTCGCTTCCGCGGGCAATGGCAACACCAGCCACCTCGCCGCCGAAATGTTCAAGCACCAGACGGGCGCCGACATGATGCACGTGCCCTACAAGGGCAGCGGCCCCGCCGTCGTTGCGCTGCTGGGCGGCGAAGTGTCGCTGATGTTCGACAGCATCTCGACCTCGCTGCCGCAAGTGCAGGCCGGCAAACTGAAGGCAATTGCCGTCACCGGCGAACACCGCTCGCCGCTACTCCCCGATGTCCCCACTGTTTCCGAGACCGTACCCAACTTCGTCGTCAACGGCTGGTACGGGATATTGGCGCCGGCGGGGACGCCGGGGGCGGTGGTGGATGCAATCAGCAAGGGAATCGCCGAGGCGGTGTCGGTGCCGGCGGTGAAGCAGCAGTTGGCGGGGTATGGGTATGAGGTGGTGGGGTCTACGCCTGGGGAGTTTGGGGCGCATATTGAGCGGGAGTTGGGGGCTTGGAGGAGGGCGGTGGAGGTGTCTGGGGCAAAGGTGAATTAACGTGGGGGGCGTCGGCTTTCTGCGTAATACGGTTGTAGCTTTTGTTTATACGTATGTAGTTTTTTGGGGCTGGTCTTTGTAGGTTCCGTCAGATCTTCGTAGGTCGCCCGACGCCGCGGTCCCCGTGGGCACGATCGCCCACGATTGC
>DALZRX010000450.1:0-3752 GCA_032015805.1 Achromobacter sp. | reverse complement strand
GCGGGCGTGCAGGCTGCTGACGCGCCGGCAGCTGGCACGCCCGCGCAGTCGCTGCGCGATGCGGTGGACGCGTGCCAACGGCAAGTGATCCGGCGGACACTGGACGCGCACGATGGAAACTGGGCCGTCGCCGCACGCGCGCTGGACGTTGATCCCAGCAACCTGCACAAGCTGGCGCGGCGGCTCGGCTTGAAGGGATAGGCGGGGCGGCACCCCTGCCGTGTGAAATCCGGCGAACACCTGAGCAGCAGCGTCGGATCGCCGGCCAGCTCGGCGTTCGCCGCTGTCATCGCACGCCGTTCCCGCGTCGGACGCCAAGGCCGCCCAAAATGAAATCGGCCGCCCCAGTCATGCAGGCGGCCGTATCAGGTTAACGCGCAATTCAACGGCAGCGATTGGCGCAACCCGGCGTCACGTCTTGCGCCGTCAAGCTGGCCGAGCATGCGAATCAACCACCAGACGACCATGGTTGATGGCGGCATCGACCGCCAGCCCGGGCGTGGCGACAAACCCGCCGGACACGAAGAGCGGCACGGGATAAGGTTCGCCGAGCCGGTCCTGATCGCCCGCGAGTTCTACCGCCACGGTTGCCGTAAAGGCCGGCCGGCGCGCGTTTCCGATCGAAACCCGGGAAACGCTCGCGGTCAACCTGTACCCCTTGTAGACCATATTGTTTTGAAACATGGGACCTCCAATATCTGATCGAACGGCCTCGAGACCGTCGATCACAATGCGCGGATCTGCGTCGCGTGAGGTCCCTTGGCGCCTTGCGCGGTCACATAGCTGACACGCTGATTCTCGATGAGCACTTTGTGGCCGTCGCTGACGATCTCCGAGAAGTGCGCAAACAGATCCTTGCCGCCGTCCTCGGGCATGATGAAGCCAAAACCCTTGGCATCGTTGAACCACTTCACAATTCCGGTTTCCATAGCCGCTTTCCTTTTAATGCGGGGTTGCCCCGCGAAATGAGCCAATCAAGGAAAGGATTGCGAACAATGAGGCGCCCCGCAAAGGGAGCAAGACCGGACGAAAATCGCGATGCTCGAAAAGCTTCAAGCCCACTATGGGCGCCGGGGTGGGGGAAGTCAATCGGCTTCGCGCTTATTGCGTAACCAATAAACTCACAGCGGGGGCCGGCGGCATAAACGGCGTATGCTGAGGCCGTGGTGCTTGGACGCGCGTCGCCTCGCCGTATCGCCATATGAGGAGTAAGCCGTGGCCATACCGCGCCAGCGCATGCCGCAAATCCCCCGTTCCCTTGAATTCCCCGCGCTGACGGCGGCTCGCGCGTGAGCGCTATCGGCCGGTCTATCGCCCGATTCGCAAATGCGTGCGTCAAGCGGCTGCCCTCAGCGCCGCCGCCGCCCAATGGCGGCCAGGCCAAGCGAGATCCACCCGCGCGTCATGCCGCGATCTCATCACCTTGGCGCATCTACCGCATCTATGCCCGCCCCGGCCATCTGCTGTTACGCAACGAGCAGGGCCACATTTTGAACCTGGGCGTCATGGAAGGCGCTGAACCCGACCTGCGGTATCGGCTCTTCGCCCGCGACCTGCAAGGCAAAGGGTTCGCCACGCGCACGCAGTTGCTGGACGACATCGCGCGGCGCATCGAAGCAGGCGAAGTCGGCAAGGAACTGCAGAGCCTGGCCGAATGGGACCAATCGCTGGGTGCGGATGTGGACCGTGGCACGCATACTGACGTGTCGATGAAACTCGCCCGTTGAAACCGACCCGTCCGGCGCGCCAGCGTGCGCGACGGACGGAACATCATGCAGCCGCGCGGATCAGCCCTTGGGCATCTCGCGCTTCAGGCAGGCATTGACCACTTCCGTGACGCCTTTGCTCAGCCGCTCGCGGTCGGGCGTGTCGGTCTTGGATGCCAGGAGCTGGTCCAGTTCCTTGAATTCCTTGAACGGCACCTTTTCCTGCAAGCCGTCGACCATGCAGTTGCAGTAGCTGGCGGCCTTCGCGTCGGCTTCCGGCGATGCCGGGACCCTGGACTTGAAGCCCGCGACGCACGAGCTATAGGTCTCGCGCTGGACCTCGGGCGGATACGGCTCCTTCTTGCCGCAGGCGGCAAGCGCCGCCAGCGAAAGCAGCCCCAAACCTGCCGCGACACACAATGACTTCCTTGCCATGGACTGCGCTCCTGATGCGATGAAACCGGCACATTGTGGCATGGCGCACGCAGCAATCCTGCAACGGGCGGGCAGCCGTCCACGCTCGCCGATTCAATGAAACTGCGCTAAGGTGTCGGCCCTTCAATGCCCCCGGGCAGCACGATCGGACCACGCAGCACCATGACGCCAGACATGACATCCGCCCACCCCGCCGCCATCGACCCCGACCTGATCGGCGAGTATCCCGCCATGACCAAGTCCGGCGGCGGCTATTTTTATGACGACGTGCTGGAATATCGCGTCTGGGTGCACCCGCATGCGGGCGGCGAAGACCTGCACGACGGCGACGACTACTACTACGCCTTCGTCACCTTCGAGGACGCCGCGGCGTTTTCGCAAGAAACGCCGGGCGCGGAACAGCCGCTGGTGCTGGTGCGGCAGTTGGAGTCCATCAACGAGCCCACGCCGGGCGTTTTCGAACACCACACCGAAGCACGCATCACGGAATGGCGCGTGGAATGGCTGGCGGACAGCAAGCGTTCCGAGTCGTCGATCCGCGACTTCCTGGCAAGCCGCGGCCACTGAAGTTCCCGCGATGGCATCGGGCGGCCGCCATGGACCGCCGGATTCCCTGCGCGAATCAGCTCATGTACACGCCGCCATTGATGGCGTAATTGGCGCCTGTGACAAAGGCCGCCTCGTCCGACGCCAGCCACACGCATAGCCCGGCCAGGTCCTGCGCCGTGCCAAGCCTGCCCACAGGCACGCTTTCCACGATGCGGTCCAGCAGCGCGGGCGGAAAGGCGCGGACGGTGTCGTCGGCGATGAAGCCGGGCGACACCAGGTTCACCGTCACGCCGCGCGCCGCCACCTCCTGCGCGAGCGAGCGGGTAAAGCCGATCACCGCGCCCTTGGCGGTCGCGTAGTTGATCTGGCCGATCTGGCCTTTCTCGGCCGCGACGGACCCGATGTTGATGATGCGCCCCCACCCGCGGTCCGCCATGCTGTCCACAACCTGCTTGGTGCTGTTGAACAGCGTGTCCAGGTTGCTGCGCAGGACGGCCGACCAGTCGGCGTGGCTCATCTGCCGAAAGCGCATGTCCAGCATGGAGCCGGCGTTGTTGACCAGCACGTCGATCTCGCCCACCTCGCGCCGCACCTTGGCGAAGGCGGCTTCGGTCGATGCCCAGTCGGTGGCGTCGCCTTCCGAGGCGATGAAGTCGTAGCCCAGCGACTTCTGTTCCTTCAGCCAGTGATCCTTGCGGGACGAACGCGGACCGCAGCCGGCGACCACGCGATGGCCGGCGCGATGCAGCGCCTGGCAGATCGCGGTGCCTGTGTGGCCCATGCCGCTGGTGACGTAGGCGATGCGCAAAGCCATGGATCTTCCTTTCAAAGTCGTGCGGCAGGCGCCGCGAAAATCAGGCGGCGGCGCCCACCAGCGGGAACAGGCCGAACGCCAGCGCGGCCACCAGCATCACCATGCAGACCATCGTGGCCCACTTCAGCGAGTAGCGTTGGTGATCGCCAAATTCCACGCCGGCCAGGCCGACGAGCAGGTAGGTGGACGGCACGAGCGGGCTGAGCAGGTGCACCGGCTGGCCGATCAGCGAGGCGCGCGCCATTTCC
>DALZRX010000449.1:2755-3759 GCA_032015805.1 Achromobacter sp. | reverse complement strand
CGGCGGGAAAGGACCTGGTAGCGCTGCGGCGTGCCGGCGGCACGTGCGACCACATACAGCGTGCCGTCGATGAGACTGATGGCGGGAGGCGACGCCGCTGCGGCGTCCAGCTTGCCGAGTTTGCCGTGTTCGAGCAGCCAGAGCTGCCCCCCGGCGCGCTCCAGGATCGCCATCACCACGTTGCCGTCGTTGTCGGCGTGGAGGGCGGGGCGGCCGATGTAGGGCACGCCCATGTCCGCCGGGGCGCTCCAGTCCATGTCCAGGTCGGTGGTGTCGCCGGCTTCCACCAGCTTGGTGAGGTGGTTGTTGCCGCGCTGCCGGAAATAGAGCTCGACACGGTTGTCGTGGTTGCGGATGGCAGCGAGTCCGCCGGCGGCTTCGGGTGCGGCGACGCGGCGCCAGCCCTGCCATTCCGAACGTTGTCCCTTCGCGGCAGGGAGCTGGCGGGTATAGAAAAGCTCGCCTTTGGCGGCCACGGCAAAGATGACATAGCGCCCGTCGGCGCCCCGCGCGGCGGCGGGCGAGCCGGACACGCCCTCCAACGGCGGCAGGGCCTGCCAGGTGCTCCAGCTTCCGTCGATGCCCGACGGGGCGATCCAGTGCAACAGGCCGTCATAGCCAAGCGCCACGGCCGCGGCCTCGCCGCGCGGCGCGACAGCGGGAATCTGCGTGACGCGCAAGCCGCCCAGCGCCTGCCACCCCTGCCAGGTCCCGTCATGGCGCTGCTTGTTGGCCCACACGCCGCCCAACGGATCGCGGGCCATCAAACCGGCCGTGCCGTCGGCATGCGCGAACGAGACGACGGGGCCGGTGGTGCGGCCGCCCAGGCTGTGCCAACGCTTTTCGCCGGAATCCCAACTATTGACCGCGGCATTGGTTTCGCCGGCGGCAAAAACGACGAGTCCGCCGCGCCCGTCCGGGTAAAGCTGCGGCGCCACGTCCTGACGGGACACGTAGTAGGCGCGCTGCACCCAGGCGGCGGCGGGGCCGGCCGGCTCCTTGCA
>DALZRX010000449.1:0-2745 GCA_032015805.1 Achromobacter sp. | reverse complement strand
ATGTGGTCCGGGTGGCCGTGGCCGGCGCAGCGCCAGCACAACTGGGTGTAGGGCACGCTGATCGTGTCGTCCAGGTGCCGCACGGTGGTGGGGCCGTACTCGCGGATCATTTCGGCCAGGGTGTCCACGAGCTGCTCGCGCGTGTAGACCTCGGCATGCGGCCCCAGCGTGTCCACCTTCTGCCCCGGTTCGGATTCGGTGCGGCTTAGCGGCGTCAGGCTGCCCCAGCCCTTGCCCAGCCAGGGATCCTTCAGACGCATGTGCCAAAGCTGCACGCGGGGGTTGCCCTGCAGCGTGAAGCGCGCAATCTGGCGGCTCGCGACGATGCCGGTGTCTTCCTTCCATGCGTCGGGTTCGCGCGCCATGTAGGCGTAGGCGGCGCGCACGCCACGCTCGCGGCCCAGCATGTAGCCTTCGCCTTCGCCGGCGTCGCTGGCGGTCATGTACACGATGCGCACGCAGCCGCCCGCCTCGACGTTGGAGGCGACATCCGGATTCATGAAGAGCAGGTCGTCATCCAGGTGGGCGACGAAGGCGAGATCCTTGATGCCGTGGCATTGGGCCAGGGTGGGCGGCGCGGCCAATGCCTGGGTGGCGGATAGGGCTGCGGCCAGGCAGCAGAGCGCCAGACACAGCGGGCGTAGCAGGACGGTCAGGAAAGCGGGCATAAAAAAAGCGCTGCATGGTGAAGGTGCAGCGCGTCTTGAGGTGGTAAAGAGTGCGGAAAGTATAGCTGCGGCGCGCAAGCTGCCTGCAATAGGCGCTTGCCCGGTGTGGCGCCGGGCCGACGGTTTTCCGCGTCGAAAATTGGGGACGGGCGTGTTTGCCGGGGAAGGCCAAACCAGGGACGGTTGACCCTGTGGGCGCGCATAAAAAAGGGACGCCGGCGACGGCGTCCCTCACGGTTCAGCGGGCCGATTCCGCGCTGACGACCAGCTTGTCCGCCCGGGCGCGGCGCGTCCGGCGTTCCAGCATCACCGCGCACAGCCACAACGGCATGCTGGCAAGGGCAAGCAGGCTGCCCACCCAGCCGGTGGACGTCCAGCCAAAGCCGGCCGAGATCGCAAGGCCGCCCAAAAAGGGGCCAAGCGCGTTGGCGGTGTTGAAGGCGGAATGGTTGAGCGCGGCGGCCAGCCCTTGCGCGTCGCCGGAAACGTCCATCAGGCGCGTCTGCAGCACGGTGCCCAGCGCGCCGCCCACGCCCACCAGGAACACGTTCAGCGTGATCAGCCAGACGTTATGGGCCATGAGGGGAAAGAGCGCCAGCACCACGGCCGACCACAACAACAGCAGGCCCGCCGTGCGCATGACGGCACGATCGGCAAAGACCGGCACCACCATGTTGCCCACCGTCAGGCCGACGCCGAAGGCGCTCAGCACCAGCGGCACCGTGGCGGGCGTCACCAGCGTGACGGCGGTCAGCGTGTCCGCGAGGTAGGTGTAGATGGAAAACAGGCCGCCAAATCCGACGGCGCCGATGGCCAGCGTGATCCAGACCTGCCCGCGGCCCAGCGCGCTCAGTTCGCGCACTGGGCTGGCGTGCGGATCGGCGGCCGTGTCGGGCGCATACGCTCGCACGCTCAGCATGGTCAGCACCGCCAGCAGCGACACCAGCCCGAAGCTCCAGCGCCAGCCGATGACCTGGCCCAGCCAGTTGGCGAGCGGCACGCCGACGATGGTGGCAAACGTCAGCCCCAGGAAGACGCGGCCCACCGCCACGGTGCGCCGGTTGGCCGGCACCATGGAACTGGCGACCAGGGACGCGATGCCGAAGTAGGCGCCATGCGGCAGGCCGCTGAGGAACCGGAAAAACAACATCCAGTGATAGTTGGGCGCGATGGCGCTCAGGCCGTTGCCGATGGCGAACAGGCCCATCAGGGCGATCAGCAGCCTGCGGCGCGGCATGCGGGCGCCCAGCACCGCGAGGATGGGCGCGCCGACCACCACGCCGAGCGCGTAGGCGCTGATCACGTGGCCGGCGGTGGGGGCGTCGATGCCCAGCGACTGGGCAAAGTAGGGAAGCAGGCTCATCGTCGCGAATTCGGTGGTGCCGATCGCGAAGCTGCCAATGGCAAGCGCCAGCAGCACCAGGGCGGGCCGGTGCTGCGGGGAAACGGAATGGGACATGGTGACTACTAAGAGGGGATTGCGGAATGCTGCAATGCAACAGCGCCATTGTAGAGAGTTGAAGCTGTCATTTGCATGTCGGCTGGTGAAGGCCTCTACACCGTCACCACATTCAGCCCGCCGTTCGCCAGGCTTTCCGGGTTGGCGCCGGACACGAACAACCTGAAATCGTTGTGCGCAAAGTTGCCGATCACCTTGGCCTGCGTGGCGATCAGCGCGCCGGCATCGCCGTTGGTAAGGAGGTTGTTGCCGGTCACCGCGGCGTCAAACGCCGGGAAATGGCTGTAGGCCTCGAGCGCGTTGTCGGCGGCGCGCAGGCAGCGCCACGCCGCGAACTCGCCGCCTGTCTGGATGATGGTCAGCATGGCGCGCGCCGCCTCGGCGCCCAGCCGCATGCTGGACAGGTGGTTGCTCTGCAGCGTCAGCGTGCCGTCGCCTTCCGGCACCATCTTGCCCGTGCGGATGCCGCCGCCCAACAGTTTCAACTGATCCGTCGTCAGTTCCGGAAAGTCTCCCGATTCCGCGAAAAGCGCGATGCCGCCGCGAAGCCGGTTGTCGCGCACGGTGGTGTCCGCATCGTTGTCCAGCAGGGCCAGCGCGCAAGACAGCGGATCGGCG
>DALZRX010000448.1:0-3766 GCA_032015805.1 Achromobacter sp. | reverse complement strand
TGCACGGAGTCCAGCAGACCCACCACCGAAAACGCCACGAGGATGACGGCCGAACACATGGCCGGCGTGTCGCGCGCCACGCGCGCCCAGGTGGCGCGCAGGTTGGGACTGCGGCGCACGTGCCAGACGTAGGCCAGCGCGCCCAGCACCATCAGCCACAGCGCGATATCGGTCCAGAGGAGAACGAACTTGGGCATGGCGGCTACTCGAAACGCACGCGGGGATCGGCCAGCGTGTAGGAAATGTCGGCCAGGATCAGCCCCACGATATAGAGCGACGCGCCCAGGAACACCATGGCGCGCACGATGGAGAAGTCCTGCGCATTGATGGCGTCGATGGTGTAGCTGCCCAGGCCCGGAATGCCGAAGAACGATTCAGCGATCAGGCTGCCCATGAACAGCAGCGGCAGCGCGGCGACCGTGCTGGTCAGGATGGGCAGCATGGCGTTGCGCAGCACGTGGCGGAACAGCACGACGCGCTCGGCCAGCCCCTTGGAGCGCGCGGTGCGCACGTAGTCCTTGCCGATCTCTTCAAGAAACAGCGTCCGGTAGAAGCGCGCCTCGGGCCCCAGCCGCGACACGATCGCCACCAGCACCGGCAGCGCCAGGAACTTGATCACGTCCAGTCCGCCCGAATAACCCGAGAACGGCACCAGCCGCAGCAGCTTCGCAAAGAGCCACTGGCCCGCGATGATGTAGAAGAGGCTGGATATCGACAGCAGCATCACGCATAGCACGACGCCCCAGAAGTCCAGCCGCGTGGCGCGGAAATAGACCAGCGTGAGCGAAAACACGATGCTGGCGAACAGTCCCAGGAAAAACGTGGGCACCGCCAGCGCCAGGCTGGGTCCCATGCGCGTCTTGATCTCGCGGCCGATGTCGCGTCCGCCGTCGGACGCGCCGAAATCCATGACCAGCAGCGGCACCGAACGCCGGTAGAACACCGTGTCCGTGAACTGCGCCGTGCCCGGGGCTTCGGCATTGAAGAAAAGCGGCTTGTCGTAGCCGCGCTCGGCCTTCCATTTTTCGACGGCGTCCTGGCTGACGCGCTGACCGCCGATGGCCAGCCGCGCCATGTCGTCGGGCGTGTTGACCGCGAAGAACAGGATGAAGGTAAAGAGGTTCACGCCGATCAGAATCAGCACGCCATACAACAGCCGGCGGATGACATAGCCGATCATGATTGATGCTCCTTGCGTTCGGGCGGCACGAACGCCGTCTGGCGTTCACGCCGCTTGAGCGCCACATAGGAAGGCCAGATCGCCAGCGCCAGCAGCAGGACGAACACGCCCACGGGCCACCAGATGGGCGAGTTCCATTCGTCGATCTTCTGCTGCCGCAGTGCCGGGTCGATCTTCATGTACTGCAGCGTGTTGCGCACCATCTGCGTGGGCTTGGCGTTGCCGACCCACTGCTGGTAGGCCCCGCCCGACATCGGGAAGTAGCCGAACATCCACGGCGCATCGCGCTGCACCACCGCGATCATCTCGGCGATCAGTGCGGCCTTTTCGGGGCCGTCGTCCAGGAATTTCATCTGTTCGAAGAGGCGATCGAACTCGGGGCTGCTGTAGTTGGCCGCGTTTTCGCCGCCGCCCTTGGCCTTGGCGTTGGGGCCGTACAGCAGGAACAGGAAGTTCTCGGCGTCGGGGTAGTCGGCGTTCCAGCCCCACAGGAAGATCTGCGCGGCGCCGCGCAGCATCTTGTCCTGGAAGCGGTTGTAGTCGGTGGCCCGCACATCGAGCTGCACGCCGATCTTGGCAAGCTGGCGCCGCATCCAGTCGAATTGCGGATTGGACCCGCCGCCGGACATGGAGTCGAAGTACAGCACCAGCGGCGCGCCCGTCTGCGCGTTGCGTCCATCCGGGAAGCCGGCCTCGGCAAGCAGGCGCTTGGCCACGTCGATGGACTTGCGCACCGGCTTGCCGTCGACCAGGTCATACACCACCGGATTGATCCCTTCGGGCGGATCGCGGTAGCCCAGCACGCCGGGCGGCACGGGCCCGTAGGCCACGGACGCCTGGCTGTTCTCGAACACCGCGACGTATTCTTCCCAATCGAAGGCGATGCTGATGGCCTGGCGCAGCTTGCGGTTACGCTCCTGCTGTTCGGGCGTGTCGCCCTTGCCCACCACCGGATCAAGCCAGTTGAAGCCCATGTACCAGTTGGCGGTCTCGACCGTGGTCGGCAGCTTGATGCCGTGCTCGCGGTACTTGCGCGCCTTGTCCTGGCTGTCGCCGGCCGCCACCAGCATGGCCACGCCGTATTCGCCGCGTTCGATCTGCGGCACGTCGTAGTAGCCCTGCATGAACTTGCCGGTCAGCGGGATGGCTTCCTTTTCGACGCTGAATTCCGCGCGGTCGATGAAGGGCGTGGGCTTGCCGCAGTCGGCCAGCAGACCAGCCGCCTTGTCGCCGGGCTCGCCTTCGCAGGGGTAGGGTTCGCCGTGGTAGTTGGGGTTGCGCCCCAGCACGTGGCGGCGGTTCTGCAGCGACTCGACCAGCATGTACGGCCCCGTGCCCACCGGCCAGGTGTTCAGCGACAGGTCGTGCGCGGCCATGCCGGGCTGGTTGTAGAAGCGGTCCGCCTCCCAGGGAATGGGCGCGGTGAAGGTCATGGCAAGCCAATACTTGAACTGCGGGTACTTGCCGTCGACGCGGATGCGCAGCGTGTGGGGATCGAGCGCCTCGACACCCTTGAAGCCGTCTTCTTCGCGCAGATCCAGCCAGGGCGGCGTGCCGGCGCCGCCGGGCATGTCGCGCCGCACGTCCTGGTCGCGCTTGCGCAGGCGGTCGCCATAGTCTTTCAGGCCCTGCACGTGCTCGGCCATCAGCGAATAAATGGGCGACACCACCCGCGGGCTGGCCAGGCGCCGGAACGCATAGACGTAGTCGTGGGCCGTGAGCTCGCGCGTGCCGGTCAGCGGAAAGTCGGGTATGTAGAACTTGTCGTCGAGTTCGCCCGGCGCCAGCGGATAGTAGGCGTAACTGCCATCCTGCTTGCGGGCAAAGGCCGGATGCGGCGCGAAACGGATGCCGGGCCGGATCTTGATGTCGTAGATGCTTTGCGCGATCAGCTCGCCGGGCGCGTCCGCCGGCAGCGTGTTGCCCTGCTTGTCGAGGTAAACGGGCGGATCGATTGACGCCGCCGCGCGCGGCACCAGTTCATAGGGCCGCTTCAGGTAGTGATACCCGTAGAGCGGCTCATAGATGTTGTAGGTATAAGGGGTTTCGTCGCCGGAATATGAGCTGGCCGGGTCCAGGTATTTCGGTGAGCGCTTGACGAAAGCGGAATAGAGCGTGTTCTGGCTTTCGGCGCCGGACGGATACGGGCTGTTGATGGGGCTTTCTTGCGAGCAGCCCGCCAACGCCAGCGACAGCAGCATGGCCGACGCCCAGAGCCGCTTCAGTACACCCATGGAAACCTTCCCTTCGTTTCGTAGCGACAGAGGATAGCAAATGGGGGGCCGGGCCAGTATCCCGGCATCCCCCTAGGAGCGCCCCGCGCGATTTCGGCGCGGGCGAGCGTGGATGGCGGCGAGGCGCCCCGGGCGTGGGCTCAGCCGCATTGGCGCTGCCGCCAGCAGTCGTAGCGCCACTTCCAGGGTTGAACGGGGTCCGGACGAGCCCAAAGCCCGCGGCCGGCCGCCTTGGCCTGGCGTTGCAGCTCCGGCATGGCCTTGTCGCGCAGGTAATCGCCCTTGCGGGCCGTGTAGGCCCAGGCGTAGCCGGCTTCGACCTGGACACGGTTGGCGGAGCGGCCGTCGGCCA
>DALZRX010000447.1:0-3771 GCA_032015805.1 Achromobacter sp. | reverse complement strand
CAATAGGCGCCGCATGCCTTGCCAGGCGCCGTGCGAAGCCGTCAGCGGCGTCAGGCTGCGCGCGGGCACGCTGTCCACACCATTCACCGACATAAGCACTTCGCGGATCCATACAGGCGATCCCGGCGCGATATGCATCGCGTGGGCCTCGTCGGCCGGCGCGCCGTCGGCATATTCGGCCAGCACCCGCAGGCGCACTGGACCGACCTGGCGCAGGCCGGCGGTGAGCGCGCCCGGCCGGAACAGCCAATGGCGTTGGGCGGGCGACAGGATGGCCGGGGCTTGCGCCAGCCAGCCAGCGGCGAGAGGGGGGCGATGGGCTGCGGGTTTCGTCATGGCTGCGTATTATGCCAAGCCCCGCCAGCCAGCCGTCTGCGTCGCAGTGCCGCAGGGCAGGGCGTACCCGCGGTCCCGCATACAATACCGCCCATGGAAAAAGTACGAATCTCCAAGCTCATGTCCGAGCGCGGACTCTGTTCACGCCGCGAGGCGGACAGCTATATCGAGCGCGGCTGGGTCCGCGTCGACGGCGTCGTCGTGTCCGAACTGGGCGCGCGGGCCTATCCCGACCAGGTCATCACGCTGGAGCGCGCCGCGCATGCGCGCCAGACGTCCCGCGTCACCATCCTGATCAACAAGCCCGTGGGCTATGTGTCCGGTCAGGCCGAAAAAGGCTACACGCCCGCCGTCGCCCTGATCGACTCGCGCTCACGCTTCGCCGGCGACCGCGCTCCGCAACGGTTTGAACGCGCGCACCTGGAGGGGCTGGCCGTGGCCGGCCGCCTCGACATCGATTCGCAGGGACTGCTTGTCCTCACGCAGGACGGCCGCGTCGCCAAGCAGTTGATCGGCGAAGATTCCACGATCGACAAGGAATATCTGGTCCGCGTGCAGGGCGATCTGTCCGAGAACGGGCTGGCCCTGCTGAACCACGGGTTGTCGCTGGACGGCAAGCCGCTCAAGCACGCCCAGGTGCGCTGGCAGAACCACGATCAGCTTCGATTCGTGCTGCGCGAAGGCAAGAAGCGCCAGATCCGCCGCATGTGCGAGCTGGTGGGGTTGAAGGTGGTGGGCCTGAAGCGCGTGCGCATCGGCCGCGTCGCGCTGGGCGACCTGCCGCTGGGCCAATGGCGCTATTTGCGCGACGACGAATCCTTCTGAACCCCGCGGTTTGCGCCGGGGCCGCTGCTGGCTCAGACTTTACGCCCGGCTGCGGCTGTCGCCGCAAATCAGATGTAGCCGCCGCAAAGGCGGTGTCTGACACCCGCGCAAGACGGTCTTCGCCTTGAGATCGTGCCTGAAGGATGTGAGACATCCACTCGTGACACCGACCCGGCCCGGATCAATGGGCCGTTTCCCATTTGTCATTTCCCTCGACATCTGATGTCGGCGGCCGAAGGATTTTTCAGTCTGTTTCGGCCTCAGCTTGATTTCATGAAAGCAGGCGTATCCTTCGCTTGCCAGTGGCTGCCCAACCGCTCCATCAGGAACTCGATGAAGATTCGGGTCTTGGCGGGCAGCAGCCGCGTCTCCGTGACGGCATGGACCGGAAACGGCCCCAGTTGCCAATCCGGCAGCACCCGCTGCAACTGGCCCGACTGCTGTTCGGCCAATTGGCCGCCCACCAGCACCGCAATGCCCGCGCCCAGCATGGCAAGGCGGCGGGCCATCGCGACGCCGTTGACGGAAAACCGGTTGCCCGGCGTGAACTCGATGTGCTGCTCGCCATTGGTGAGCGGCCAGCGCGTTACCCGGCCGGCGCCTTCCGCGCGGAACTCGATGCACTCGTGGCGGGTCAAGTCGCTGGGGTGCTTCGGTTCGCCGTGTTTCTCCAGGTATTCACGCGAGGCATACAGGTAGGCGGGCAGCATGCCCAGCAGTCTTGCAATCTGGGTCGAATCGGGCAGGTCGCCGATTTCGATCGACACATCGCAGGTCTGGAACACGCGCGACGCGTGATCCGGATTCGCGAGATCCAGGAAAAACGTCACATCGGGATAGCGCCGGGAAAACTCCATGAATGACTCAGCCAGGAAGTCCGTGCCGAAATCCGCGGGCATGTTCACCCGCAGCGGCCCGGCCGGCGTGTCGACCAGCTTCTGCAGTTCTTCATGGGCGATCTGCGCCTCGGCCACGATGCGCTGGCAACGTTCGAAGTACAGCCGGCCGGCGTCGGTCAGTTCCACCTTGCGCGTGGTGCGGCTGAGCAGCCGCAGCCCCACGGACCGCTCCAGTTCGGCCACCTGGCGAGACAAGGTCGACTTCGGGACGCCCAGCGTTGCCGCAGCGCGGCTAAAACTGTGCGTTTTGGCGACCTCGACGAAGAGTTCCATACCCTGTAGGCGTTTCATGACGGAATTTTGTCACAGTGGGGATCGCGCAATTGTCCCATAAATGGAATGATGTTTTCTTAACATGCCCCTTTGTTTCTAAAGCGGGATAACTCAGAATGCGAGTTCTGCAATGCAGCAAAGCGATAGACGTCCAGCCTTGCGTGTTCCACGCGAATCCACCCAGGTCGAACACCACGGACCGCGCCAAGACGGTCTGACGGGCTGATGTTCTTCGCAGGATCGCCCCAGGCAACCCGGCCCTCCAGGGCCAACCGGCACGCGGCGCATGCGCGGCGTGGGGCTACTTTTATTGAAATCGGGAATGCAATCTATGAATAAGAAAAGCGCTATGTGGCGCGGCGCGGCCGTTGTCGCGCTGACGGCATCGGCTCTCACATTGGCCGCCTGCGGCAAAAAGCAAGAGGCGCCCCAGGCGGGAAAGCCGCAAGTGACGGTCGTCACGCTGTCGACGCAGCCCGTTTCCCTTACCACCGAACTGCCTGGCCGCACGTCCCCGTTCCGCGTGGCCGAAGTCCGTCCGCAGGTCAACGGCATCGTCCAGAAGCGCCTCTTCACCGAGGGCGGCGAGGTCAAGGCGGGCGCGCAGCTCTACCAGATCGATCCCGCCCTCTACCAGGCCAACGTCGATAGCCAGAAGGCTGCGCTGGCCCGCGCCCAGGCGCAGCAGAAGACGGCCGCGCTGCTGGCCGAGCGTTACAAGCCGCTGGTCTCCACCCGCGCCGTCAGCCAGCAGACCTACGACAACGCCGTCGCCTCGCGCGACCAGGCCGCCGCCGACGTGCTGTCGGCCAAGGCGGCGCTGGACACGGCCCGCATCAATCTTGTCTACACCAAGGTGCTGTCGCCGATCGACGGCATCATCGGCCGCTCGGCCGTGACCGAGGGCGCGCTCGTGACGGCCAACCAGACCAGCGCGCTGGCTTCGGTGCAGCAGATCGACCCGATCTACGTCGACGTCACGCAGTCCAGCGTGCAGCTCTTGCGCCTGCAGGACGCGCTGGCCACCGGCCAGCTCAAGAAGGCCGACGGCGAGCAGGCCGCGCTGGTGACGCTGACCCTGGAAGACGGCTCCCAATACAAAGAGACCGGCAAGCTCCAGTTCTCGGAAGTGACCGTGGATCCGGGCACCGGCTCGATCACGCTGCGCGCGGTGTTCCCCAATCCGAACCGCCGCCTCCTGCCCGGCATGTTCGTGCGTGCGCGGCTGGCTGACGGCGTCGCCGCCGACGGCCTGCTGGTGCCGCAGCGCGGCGTGACGCGTAACCAGCGTGGCAAGCCGACGGCGCTGGTGGTCAACGCCAAGAATCAGGTCGAATTGCGCGACCTGACGACCGACCGTGCCATCGGCGACAAGTGGCTCGTCACCGACGGCCTGGCCGCCGGCGACCGCGTCATCGTTGAAGGCCTGCAAATGGTC
>DALZRX010000446.1:0-3771 GCA_032015805.1 Achromobacter sp. | reverse complement strand
GCTCGCGGGCATCGCGGCCGCCGTGATCGTGCCGGATCTGCTGGGTGCGGGCGACGAGGCGGCCCGCATCGCGCCGTATATCGGAGGACTGGTCGTCACGGGCGTTGCCGCGCGTCTGGTCAGCAACACGGGCGTCGCCGTGTTGCTCGGCATGGGCGGATACGGGATATTGCTGGCCTTGGCGGCGTAGCGGCCCGAAGGCAAAATGGTCCGATCCCCAAGGAGACCGACCATGCTTACGCTCTACCACGCGCCGCGCTCGCGGTCGTTCCGGATTCTGTGGCTGCTCGAGGAACTGGGCGTGCCCTACGACACCGAGATGGTGTCGATCCGCGGGCACGACAGCACGGGGCACATGCCTGCCGACTACATCGACATCCATCCACACCGCAAGGTGCCGGCGCTGGTGCATGACGGCGTCCCCGTGTTCGAGACGCCCGCCATCGCGCTGTACCTGACCGACCTGTTTCCGCAGGCGGGCCTTGCGCCGGTCGTGGGCGACCGGCAGCGCGGGCCATATCTGACGTGGCTGGCCTATTCCACGGGCGTCTTCGAGCCCGCCATGGTCGAGCGGGCCTTCAAGACGCCGCACCAGGCAGCCTTGGGGTGGGGTTCCGCGGACGAGGTCGAGCAGGTGCTGACGCGGGTGCTGCAGGCGCGACCCTTCTTTCTGGGGGAAGCGTTCTCCGCCGTGGACATCGTGCTGGGCGGCTCGCTGCATTACATGATGCGGATGAAGATCGTGCCCGAGACGCCGGTCTTCAACGCCTATGTCGAACGGCTTGGCGAGCGCCCGGCCATGCACCGCGCGCTGCAGCGCGATGGTGACATCGAAGAGTCCTGATCCAGGCGTCCTGATGACCGCAAGGTGCCGTCAGGCGCCGCTCTGGAGGCGCCCCTGCAGATGGTCCTTCCATTGCTCGGGACGGCCCAGGTGCCGGCTGGGTTCCAGCAGGGTGTAGACGCCGTTGCGCTCCAGGGCCAGCGTGGGAAAGCCCGAGCCGCCGACCTGGGCGAGCAGCCGGCGGCTTGCGGCGATGTGCGCGGCCGTCTCGGCGCCGTGCGCCTTGGTGTAGGCAGCGTCGAAGGCGTCGGCGTCCAAGCCGATATCCACGGCCAGCTCGTGCAGCACGGCGGGGTCGGCGATGCGCAAGCCTTGGACGTAATGCGCATGCTGCATCCGGCGCAGCAGGTCCAGCCCCCGGGCCGCCAGGGCCTGCGCAGCCAGGATGGCGGTGGTGGGCGGTTCGGAATCGAACACGGCGCCGGTGTCGCGCAGCAGGCCCTCGAAATAGTCCGTGCCGAACGGCTGGCCCGTGAGGCCGGCGATGCGCTCGTCGTGCGGCATGACGTATCGGCGCAGGGCGTCGGTGACCGGCTGGCGATTGCCGCCCGTCATCATGCCGCCGCCATGCAGCGCGATATTGAGGCCGGGAATGGCGCGGGCGGCCTCCACCAGCGGCGCGGCGCCGTAGCACCAGCCGCAAAGCGGATCAAAGATGTAATGCAGGGTGGGGATAGGGGTAATCATGGCGCCATCGTAGGGGCGCCGGGCGCGGGCGCATAGGCCGGCGCGATACCCAGAGTGTTGCAGCGGCCGTGCAGATTTCCTGCACGGCCGGATCTTCAGCCAGCGAACTGCACGCCGATCCAGAACAGGCCGGCGGCCAGCAGCATCGAGGCGGGCAGGGTCAGCACCCAGGCCAGCAGGATGTTGCGCACGGTGTTGCCCTGCAGCCCCGTCTTGTTGGCGATCATGGTGCCCGCAACGCCGGAGGACAGCACGTGGGTGGTCGACACGGGCAGGCTGAAGACGTTGGCCAGCCCGATGGCGCCCACGGCGGTCAACTGCGCCGACATGCCCTGTGCGTAGGTCATGCCTTGCTTGCCGATCTTTTCGCCCACCGTCAGGACCACACGGCGCCAGCCCACCATGGTGCCGGCGCCCAGCGCCAGCGCCACGGCGACGATCACCCAGAAGGGGGCATATTCAGTGGTGGCCGTCAGGTCCGCCCGCAGCCGTTGCAGGTCGGCGGCCTCGCGGGCGGGAAGCCCTTCCAGGCGGGCCACCCTCTTCGCGGTGTCGTCCAGGCAAAGCAGGTAACGCCGCACGTCGATGCGCTTTTGCGCGGACAGGTCGGCGTAGTTGGAAACGCCGTGCAGGTCCTTTTGCAGCGCGATGATGGTCGGCACCGTCAGGGCCGGGTCGCAGCGGAAGTTGGCGGGCAGATCTTCCTCGATGTCCGTGCGGCGCAGCGACAGGTAATCCCCCAGCAGCGCTTCGTTGCGCTGATAGAACACGAGCAGGTGGTTGGCCGCGTCCCGGGTCCGTTCGATCTGGTAGGTGGTGCTGTGGGTATCCAGCACGAAGTTGGCCGGCACGATGCCGATCAGCACCAGCATGATCAGGCCGATGCCCTTCTGGCCGTCGTTCGAGCCGTGCACGAAGCTCACGCCCATGGCCGACAGCACCAGCACCAGGCGGTTCCAGAACGGCGGGTGCTTCTTGTTGTCGATGGCGCGGCGCTGCTCGGGCGTCTTGTGCATCTTGGACATCGGCAGCCAGCGCTTGAGCGCCAGCAGCAGCAATCCCGCCACCATGAACCCGGCGATGGGCGAGGCCACCAGCGACAGGCCGATGTCGATGGCCTTGCCCCAGTTCACCCCTTCGCCCAGCGGCAGGTCGGTGATGAGCGCGTTTGCCAGGCCCACGCCCAGGATCGAGCCGATCAGCGTGTGCGAGCTGGATGCCGGGATGCCGAAATACCAGGTGCCAAGGTTCCAGGCGATGGCCGCCGCCAGCATGGCGAAAACCATGGCAAGGCCGCGGCCGGTGTCCACGTTGATCAGCAATTCGACGGGCAGCAGATGGACGATGGCATAGGCGACGCCCACGCCGCCGAGCAACACGCCAAGGAAGTTGAAGATGCCGGACAGGACCACCGCCAAATGCGGCGGCATGGCCTTGGTGTAGATGACGGTTGCCACGGCGTTCGCCGTGTCATGAAAGCCGTTGATGAATTCGAAGGCCAGGACGAAGGTCAGGGCCAGCACAAGACTGAGGCCAACCCAAAGGTCTAGGCCGTGGAAGAGGTCGAACATGGGGGAGGGGGCGAGGTTCCGGCGAGAATGCCCCGATTATTGCAGATTTATGACCTGTCCCTGAATGGCCGGGCCCCCAAATCTTAGAACTTCGAATACTGAAATTCGATCTCCATCGGTTTACCCAGATTGGCGGACGTATCCGACTGAATCACCATCACCGCCAGGATTCCGAGATACAGCAGGCAGAGCCAGAGCGTTCGTTTCATGGGCGGAATACCTCGGCGATCTTCTGGTTGACCCGCAGCCATCCCAATTCGCCCAGGTGCTGGACGTCGCGCAGCGTGCCGACCTCGAAGGGCGCGTCATACATGTCCATGCAGGTCATCGCATAGCGCTCGCACAGGCCGGCGACCTGGCGCTGAATGGGTTCGAATCGACCCAGATCCTTGAAGACCATGGGGTGCAGCGGCTGCATGACGAAAAGCGCATTGACGTCGTGCTGGCGCAGCAGCGCCATCAGGGCGGTGAGTTCGCGCAGTTCGTCGCGGCCGGTGAGCGGCTGGGGCTGGTAGGCGGTTTTCCCGCCTTCCGGGATGGTGCGCAGGTATTTGTTGAAGAATTCGTCGCGCACGGCGTAGCGGTTGTCCGTCATGAGCGCCTGCTCGGCGGCCTGCGCCTGGCCGGCCAGCGCGTCCCAGTCCACCACGCGGGCCGCGGCTGCAGGAC
>DALZRX010000445.1:0-3773 GCA_032015805.1 Achromobacter sp. | reverse complement strand
GCCATGGGTTCCACGAGGAGCACGCTTTCGGCCTGGCCGTTGAGCATGAGGGCGATGGCGTCCTGGCCGTCGCGGGTGCGCCGCAGCGCGACCGGTGCAAGGCCCTTGTCCGCCTGGGCCTGCAGCAAGGTATCCAGCAGCACGGCGGGCAGGTCGCGCTGGAAGGGTGCCACCAGTTCGCGCCCGGCCAGGTCGGCGAAGGTCTTGACGTCGGGATTCCGGCTGACAAGCCAAAGGATGCCCCAGACCGAAATATTCAGAAGCCGCACCGGCATGCCGCGATTGAGTAGCAGGGCGGGCAGGGTGCTGGGCGCCGCGCTGAAGTCGATGTCCCCGTTCACGAGCAGCGTGCGCAACTGGTCTGGCGTCTGCCAGAGGCGAAATCGCAGCTTGTCGGTGTGACCCGCAAGCGCGCCAGTGGCCGCCATGTGCATCAATGGATAACTGACCACGGCGCCGGGTCCGGCGAGGGTCAGAAGGGCGCGGCGTTCGGGCGGGGCGGCCCGGACTGGTTCAAGGCGCGGCAGGAGGGCGGCGCCCAGCGCCGCGGCGACGAGGCGGCGACGGATGTGCAGATGTGCGGTCATTTTCTAAATACGAATTATTATCGTTTTATTCTCACACTCACCTCGAAAGACCCAGAATGACAAATATCAATGTGCCCGAGCCGCGCGCGGCGACCGTCAGCCTGCTAGCAAGGCATCCGCTGCTGGCGGGGCTGCCGGCCGAGGTGGCGCAAGATCTTCTGCTCGAGGCGAGCGTGCTGCGTGCGCCCGCTGGACAGATCCTCTTTGGCGAAGGCGACGAGGCGCGTCACTATCTGCTGGTCGAAAGCGGTGAGGCAGAGGTTGTGCGCTACAGCTACAACGGCGACGAGCGCGTGTTCCGCGTGTTCGAGCCAGGGCAATTGATGGCCGAAGCGGCGATGTTCATGCCGCACGGGCGCTATCCCATGCAGGCGCGTGCGCGGACGGATCTGCAGTGCTGGCGGCTCAGCCGCGCGAAGCTCCACGACGCCTGCCGGCGCTGGCCCGATCTGGCGCTCAAGCTGCTGGCGGGCATGAGCCAGGCCGTTTACGACCAGGTGAACAAGGTCGACTGGATGAGCTCGAGTTCGGCCGCCGAACGGCTGGCGAATTATCTGATGGGTCTGCAGGAACGGCAGGGCGCCGCCTTGACGCTGCCGCTGAACCAGCGCCAGCTTGCCGCGCATCTGGGCATCCGCGCGGAAACGCTCAGCCGGCTCTTGAACGACTGGCAGGCGCAAGGCTACATCAGTGGCAAGCGCAGCCAGTGGGTGGTGAATGACCCTGCCCACCTGGCCAGCCTGTCGATGACGGCGAAGCGGCCGTTCTGAATTGTCGCAGGGGGGATTTGGCCGGCACGCAATGGGATGAAAAGCGCCGGCGTCAATGACCTTGGTCATGGGTTCCGCAGTGCGGCAGCCGGAAAATAAAAGGCCTCACGTTCAAGCCTTTCACGCCTTTTATGCCTCATCCCGACTCCACCGGCCCGGCGCCGGCCCCCACCGAAGACGACATCCTCCAGTTGGTCCACGCCTTCTACGCCAAGGTGCGTGAGGACGAGGTGCTGGGTCCGATCTTCAATGCGCACGTGGCCGACTGGGATCATCATCTGTCGCTGCTGTGCGACTTCTGGTCGTCGCTGGTGCTGGGCACGCGCCGCTTCAAGGGCGCACCGATCCCCGCGCATGCGCGCATTCCGGATTTGTCATGGCCGCTCTTTGAACGCTGGCTGGCGCTCTTTCGGGCCACCTCCGCGGCCCTTGGTCACGCGGGCCTGCAGGCCACGGTGGACCCGATGGCAGAGCGAATCGCGGCCAAGCTGTGGCACGTGTGGCAGGCGCGCGCGGCGATTGCACGGCTGCCCGATACCTTGCCGCCGGGCGTGCAGCCCTACAAGGACAGTCCCGTGTTCACGCCGGACAACCTGCCTGACGCGCTGAAGGCTGCACATTCCACCAAGGCCGGCACGTGGGGCCTTTTGAAGGTCCAGGCCGGCGTGCTGCGCTTCGTGCTGGACGATGCCCCGCATACCGATGCCGTGCTGACCGCCGGCCAGCAGGTGGTGATCGAACCCGGCGTGCGCCATCACGTTGCGTTCGAGCTGCCTGGCAGCTTCCAGATCACGTTCTGCCGGAAGGACCCGTAAGCCGTTATAGCTGGTTACCGATAGGCGTTGGGCTGATGAAACATTCGATGTCAATAACCCCATTCCCCACCGTTTTGCCGACCTGAAACGACGTTTCGTCGAAAAAAGGCGGTCTCTCGTCCGTGTCCGGATAAAAATCGACACGACTTCGATGCGGCCCGTTGGGCTGCCTGCAAAGGATGAGAGATGAGGAAGCTGACCGCCAAGCCGCCCGCGCGTACGGGTGTTGCGATCCTTCTGGGCCAGGTCGGCCTGCTGTTGAGCCAGCCGGCGTTTGCCGACATCAGTTGTCCGCCGCCCACGTCTTCATCGGCGCCCACGACGTGCACCATCGGCGCGTCGGACAGCGGCAACCTGACCATCGATTACACCGCCGCGACGGGTACCGGCAGCGGATCGGGCGGCTACGGCGGCAACTACATCGTGGTCAACAACGGCTACCTCGGGCCCAATCCCCAGCAGGCGCCGCTCTTTGTGCGACTGAAGGGCGGCACCGGGTCTTCCGGCGGCGACGGCACGGGCACTTCCGGCGGGTGGGGCGGCCTGATCACTATCACCAACAACCAGTCGGTCGAGTCCAACGGCTCGCCGGTCGACAGCGCGCAGAACACCGCGCCCGGCATCTGGGACGACGGCAGCGCGCAGTTCGGCATCTACGGCGTCTCGGTGGGCGGCACGGGCGGCACGTTGCCGGATACGGTGGTCGGCGGCGGCAACGGTGGCGGCGGCGGCAACGGGTCGGCGGTCAGCATCACCAACAATGGGCAGGTGACGGTGCAGAAGCTGCCCTATGGCGGCGTGGGCCTCTACGGGGCCAGCATCGGCGGCACGGGCGGCAACCAGATGAGCGATGCCGGCGGCGACCAGGTCGGCGGCAACGGCGGCAACAGCGACATCGTCTATATCGCCAACAACGGCTCGGTCACCGTGTCTTCCGGCAATGCGGGCCGCTATGCCTGGGGCATAGGCGCCGAATCGATCGGCGGCGCGGGAGGCGACGACAACGGCTGGGGTGGCACGGGCGGCGGCGCCAATCCGCAAGGCGTCACGCAGGTCGCGAACTTCGGCACGGTGCAGGTCCAGGTCGAGACCCCGGGCGGGTCAACCAGCAATCTGCTGTCCGGCGGCGTGCGCGGCCTGTACGCCATCAGCCAGGGCAATGACGGCTTCACCTCCGACGACGGCACCGACAAGGGCGGGGCGGGCGGCGGATTCGGCGTGGTGGGCGCGGTCAACTTCGGGCAGATATCGGTGACCAGCAATTCCGTGCAGGCGCCGACATCGCTGTCGTCGCTGTCCGGCGGCATCGTGGTGGTGGGACAGGGCGGCGATGGCGGCGGCGGTCCGAACACCATCGTCGAAACCGGCAACGAGATCGGCGGCGTGGGCGGCACGAGCACCGGGCTGGTCACCGCCGTGCTGAACGACGGATCGTCGCTTTCCACCAGCGGCAATTACCTGCCGGGCGTCAGCGTGATCAGCCAGGGCGGCAATGGCGGCGTCGGCATCGGCGGCAGCGACGGCGGCAACGGCGGCAATGGCGGCACCGCGCAGGTGACGCTGAACGGCAGCGCCAGCGTGACGACCGCGGGGCTGCAATC
>DALZRX010000444.1:0-3791 GCA_032015805.1 Achromobacter sp. | reverse complement strand
GCTGGCGCGCGCGGGCGCATCCGGATCGGCGTGCAACCGGTGGCGCTGCCGGTGCTGGTGCCGCGCGCCATCCAGCGGATGCGCGTGGACAACCCCGGTGTCACCGTCATGCTGCACGAGGGCGCGCACGACGCGCTGCTGGACAGCCTGGCCCGCGGTGAGCTCGATTGCGTGCTGGGCCGGCTGATGTTGGGCGCGGCCCAGACGGTGTTCCGGACGGAAGTGCTCTACGAGGAACCGATATGCGTGGTGGCACGCAAAGGCCATCCGCTGGCCCGCTCGACTCGCATCACCGCGGCGGCGCTGGCGCGGCAGGACTGGATCCTGCCGCCGCCCGATGCGCCACTGCGCCAGCGGATCGACGCCTACTTCGCGCAACAAGGCCTGGCCCTGCCCGCACCCGTCGCCGAATCCGTGTCGCTGCTGGCCAATGAAGTGCTGCTGCGCGGCGCGGACATGCTGGCCGCCATGCCCCGCGCGGTCGCCCACCACTACGCGGAGCTGGGCGTGCTGGCGATCCTGAAATTCAAGCCGGACTGGAGCCTGCCTGCGGTCGGCGTCGTGCAGCGCGCGCATGTGGAGCCGGCGCCTGCGCTGACCCACTTCCTGGAAGCCCTTCGCCGCGAAGCTAAAGCGTTGCAAGGCACGCCAGCAGACCCGGACTGAGGAATGCCGGCATTACGCCCGGCAGAAAAAACGCACCCGAAGGTGCGTTGTTCATAAAGCGGGGCGCCTCAGGAGCGGCCAGCCAGGCTTCCGCCGCCGTCCACGCCCAGCACCTGGCCCGTAATGAAGCCGGCATCGTCCGACAGCAGGAAGGCGATGGCCGCGGCCACTTCGGCCGGAGTGCCCAGGCGCTTCATGGGCACGGAAGCCAACGCGCGCTTCTCGTTTTCACTGCCGGCGGGCCGGGTGGCACGGAACATTTCGGTTTCGATGGGACCGGGCGCCACGGCATTGGCCGTAACGCCGTACTCGGCCAGTTCCAGCGCCCAGGTGCGGGTGCACCCGACCAGCGCACTCTTGGCGGCCGAATACGCGGTGCGGTCCAGGGCGCCGTGAATGGAGCGGCTGACGACGTTGACGATGCGGCCGGCGCGGCGCACCTTCATGGATTCGATGAACGCCTGCGTCACCTGCACCGCCACCCGCACATTCAGGTCCAGCACGTTGTACAGGGTCGCCAGGTCGATTTCTCCGAGCGGCTGGGGAGACACGATGCCTACGTTGTTGACGACGGCATCGACCGGGAATTTTTCGCGGATCTCGCGCAGGACCTCTTCGGTGCGGCCCGCGTCGGCCAGGTCACAGGCGTACAGGTAACCCGGGAAGTCGACGTCGGTCGTGTTGCGCGCGATGCCGACCACGTGACAGCCCATGTCCGACAACCGCTGAGTGAGCGCCCAGCCTATGCCTTTGGTGGCGCCCGTAATGAGCACGCATTTGTCTTTCATGGGTTGGAACCTCGCAGTCTGTTTTCTTGGTCAAAAACGGGCGCCTGAGCGCCCGGTTTTCAAAGTAGACACCATCCGGCGTCGCGTGTCTTGTAAATTGCGTGGCAATTCTTGCCCCCCGGACGCTGCGGCCCGGTGCAAGCGTCAGGCATCCCGAGTGACCGGAACACGCGGGGCCAGCGCGCACAGTAGTTCATAGCCAATGGTGCCGGCCGCGCTGGCGACCTCGTCGACCGAAGGGCCGTCTTCGCCCCACAGCGACACAGGCGAACCGACGCCCGCCGACGGCACGGGCCCCAGGTCGACCACCAGCATGTCCATGGACACCCGGCCCAGGAGCTGGGTGCGAATGCCCGCCACCACGACCGGCGTGCCGGTGGACGCGTGGCGGGGGTAGCCGTCGGCGTATCCGCAGGCCACGATCCCGATGCGCATGGCGCGCTCGGCGCGAAACAGCGCGCCGTACCCGACCGAGTCGCCAGCCTTGATTTCCTGGACGGCGATGATTTCGGAAGTGAGCGACATGGCGGGCTTCAGGCCGAACGAGGACGCGTCGGCATCCGCGAACGGCGAGGCGCCATAGAGGCAGATGCCGGGCCGCACCCAGTGCGCCTGGTTTTCGGAGGCGACGGCGATGTCGGCAAAGCGCAAGGCGGCGGCCGAATTGCACACGCTGATCGCGCCGGGCAGCTTATGCGTCACCGAATTGAAGACGCTGAGTTGTTCGTTTACGCCCTGCGGACCGTCCGCACAGGCGAAGTGGGTCATCTTGCCGACCGAACCCAACGTGCCCTGCTGTTGCAGCAGCGCGGCGCGCTCATAAGCGGCGGGATAGGCGGCCGGGCTGAAACCGAGCCGGTTCATGCCGCTATTGAGCTTGAGCATGATGTCGACCCGGCGCGACAGGCGGGCGCGGGCCAGCATGTCGAGCTGGTCACGATGATGGACGGTGCTGCTGAGGTGGTAGCGGTCGATGAGGTCCAGGTCGGACGGGTTGAAAAAACCTTCGAGCAGCAGGATCGGCCCTCCCCACCCGGCTTCGCGGCACCGCACGGCCTCTTCAAGGTCCAGCATGGCCAGGCCCTGCGCCTTGGAAAAACCCGCCACCGCCTGCTCGATGCCGTGACCGTAGGCGTTGGCCTTGATGACCGCCCAGATCGACGGCGGCAGCCCGGCCGCCGCGGCGGCCGTCTGGTCCAGGTGACGGCGCACGGCGGCAAGGTTGTGCGCAAGGGCGGAAACGGAAACAGTAGCGGAGATTGGACGCGGCATGGTCTGGGATCCTGTGGCGTCCAAGTCTAACTGATCCCTGCCCCCTGCGGCGGTGCGCCGGATCATGCGCGAGCGACTACTCTAAAATGAGACCACTTCCCGCTTTTCGCCGCATCGGCAGACCTGATTCTGTCAACAGGCTACTTTTCATGTCCATCGATCACTACGAGAATTTTCCCGTCGCCTCGCTGCTGCTGCCGCGCAGGCTGCGCGGCGCCGTGACCGATATCTACCGGTTCGCCCGCGCCGCCGACGACATCGCCGATGAAGGCAGCGCCACCGACGACGAACGCCTGGCCCAGCTCGCCACGTTCCGCACCGAGCTGCACCGCATCGGCGCCGAGCCCGGTTCGCCCCCCGCTCCCGGCCTGCCGCCCCTGTCCGACATCTTCACGCCGCTTGCCAAGACGATCGCCCGTCACCAGTTGCCGATCACGCCTTTCTACGACCTCTTGTCCGCCTTCGAGCAGGACCTGACGGTCAAGCGCTACGACGACTACGCCACCCTCATGGATTACTGCAGCCGCTCGGCCAACCCCGTCGGACGCCTGATGCTGCACCTTTTCGAGGCCAGCACGCCTCAGAACATCACCGAGTCCGACGCCATCTGCACCGGCCTGCAACAGGTGAACTTCTGGCAGGACGTGCGGGTGGACTGGCACAAGCACCGCGTATACCTGCCGCAAGAAGACCTGCGCCGCCACGGGGTCTCCGACGAAGACCTGGCCGCGTGCCGCCTCACGCCCGCGTGGCGCGAGCTGATGGCCTTCCAGGTCGAACGCACACGCGCGCTGCTACACTTCGGCGCTCCGCTGGCGCGCCGCCTGCCGGGCCGCATCGGCCTGGAGCTGCGCATGGTGGTGCAAGGCGGGCTGCGCGTCCTGGAGCGGATCGAGGCGAGCGGCTACGATGTATTCATGAATCGCCCCGAATTGGGCGCCAAAGACTGGGCCATCATGTTGTGGCGCTCCATCAAGTAACAGGCCGTGCCTAATGACCCCTGACGAGTATTGCCAGGAGAAAGCCGCCAAAAGCGGTTCCAGCTTCTACTATTCCTTCCTGTTC
>DALZRX010000443.1:0-3814 GCA_032015805.1 Achromobacter sp. | reverse complement strand
GCGCGATCGGGCCGGCGGCCAGGTCACGGGCGTCCAGCACGATGAAGCGGCCGCCCGGTTCGTTGTCGGCATGCACGAAGCTCAAAATGTAGCCGTCCGCCTCGCCCGTGCCGGCCGGATCGGCAGCGAACACGGGCTCGCATGCGGTTTGCCCGGCTGGCAGCCGGAACACCGTTTTCGCGCCGGTCTGCGTGTCGTAGCGCGCGAAGGCCTCGAACGTGCCCGCTTGCGGGGTTTCTCCCGGCCGCGGGTCGCGCAGGCCGGCATAGCAGAACTGCGCGCGCCGTCCCAGCCACGCGTCGTTGACTCGGCCGAACTCGCAAGGCTGGTCGTCCAGCATCTGGTCGTCGACGCGCCCGCTGCCCAGGTCGATGCGCAGACGGTGAAGTTCAAGCCGTTTGCCCCCACCGGACCCATAGCTGCCGTGCCAGGGCAGCACCGCCTCGATCACGTCACCCTCCGCGTGGGCATTGGCGACGTGCCAATTGAAGAATGGATCCGCCTCGATCAACCGGATCTGCGCCGCGTCGGTGCAGTCGCGCGGCACGAGCAGCACCTGCGTGCCGCGTTGCGGCTCCCACGCGGGCGCGGCCGGGCCGCGGCTGAAGTCGAAGACCAGCGGGCACACGAACGCCACCACGTGGGTGGCGGTCAGGCCGATGTCATGCACCAGCGCCGGCCACGGCGATGTGAATTGCACCTGACGGTCCACCCGGCCGGTGGCATCCAGGCGCATGTATTCCAGCGTGCCCGCCATGAGGTCGTAGTTGATCGCCACCATTTCCCCGGTCAGCGGGTCGACCTTGGGATGCGCGGACAGGGCGCCCGTGAGCTTGCCCTGGAACGTATTCGGGCCCAGCGTGCCCAGCGCGCCGTCCAGTTCGTACGGGCATCCGCCTTCGTACAGCGCGTGGATCCGGCCGGCGTGGCGCAACACATTGGTGTTGGCCAGGTTGGCTTGTGGCGGCGGTCCGAACGTCGGGTTGTAGAGGCGGTGGCCGGCGTCCCGTTCCTCTTGCAGCTCGCTCGTAAGCACCCAGCGGTTGCGATAGCGAGCGCGGCCGCCGTCCAGGTACAGCGCGTGGATCATCCCCGTGCCGTCGTAGGGATAGGCATAGCCCGGTCCGGGTTCGAATTGCGGGTTGGGACCGTTGCGCATGAAGACCCCGCACAGACCGGCGGGCAGAATGCCTTCGACGGGGAGGTCTGCGTCGTCGCGTTCGTCGAAGACCGGCGCGAAAGCGCGGGACAGGGCAGGGTTGTCGCTGTGCCAGGGTTGCATGGGGACTCCAGGCTGGGGGCGCGCTTCGGGTGGTCAGCGGGCGGCGGTAAAAGCTCGTTATATCCGCCCGGAACGCCCGGTAAAAGCCGAGTTAACCATGATGCGGCCCGATGATGCGACCCCCATCATGCGACCCCCATCATGCGCCCCCATAATGCGCGCCCCGGGACGGGAGCCCCTATGCGGCCCGCCAGACCCCCGCTAGCGCCGCTTGAGACGTTCCCGCACCATTTCGGCTCCGCTGACCAGGGTGATTCCCGCCAGCACCATCACCGCGCCGATCACGAAGCCCGCGTCCAGCGGTTCGTTTAGGATCAGCACACCGAAGCTCACGCCAAAGAGCGGCGTCATGAAGGACAGGATGGACAGGCGCGAGGCGAGATACCGGCGCAGCAGCCAGAACCACGCGAGATAGCTGGACAGCGCGACGACCACGGACTGGAACGCGACGCTCAGCACAGCCGCCTGCGTGAACCGGATGCCGTGATGGCCGGTGGCGACCGCGAAGACCAGGAGGCCGACCGAGGCCACGGCCATCTGGTAGAACAACGTCTTGGCAGGCGCGGCCTCTGACAGCGATGTTTTGCGGATGGCAACCGTCGTGGCGCCCCACAGCAACCCGGCCAGCAGCCCCATGGCGTCGCCCAGCAGCATGTTGCGGGCCCCATCGTGCGCCACCGGCTGGCCGCCCTTGATCAGGAACGCGACCGCGATGCCGCAGAAGGCCAGCGCCACGCCGGCCCACTGCAACGGTTTCATGCGCTCTTCGGGCAGCAGCCAATGCAGGCCCAACGCCGCGAAGATGGGCGCGGTGTACAGGAATACCGACATGTGCGATGCCGTCGTGTAGACCAACCCCTGCGCGACGAAGAGGAATTCGCCGGCAAACAGCAAGCCCACGATCAGCCCCGGCAGGATGGTGCCATCAGTGAAGGCGCGCCGACCTTCGCCGCGCCACACCACCACGGCCAGCACCAGCGCCGCGAAGGTCGAACGCAGCCCGATCTGCATGATGGGGGCCACGTCGTCCGCCACCAGCTTGATGGCGATCTGCTGGAAGCCCCAGCACACGCACAGCGCCAGCATGACGCTGGTGGCCAGGGTGTCCAGGGGCAGGCGTTGCGGCTTTGCGGCAGCGGCGGCGGTCACGGCAGTTCGGCCGGGTAGCTGTCCAGCGCCAGCCCGATCTGCTGGCGCAGGTCCCATTCGGCCAGCGTGGCTTGCACCGGTCCGTAGAAGGCGCCGTCGCGAGCCACGAACATGGCGGGCAGGTGGAAGACCTCGTAGCGCTCGACCAGGCCGCGGTTGTCGCCGGCGTCCACCCAGCAGATGCGCTCGACCGGCAATTCCACGGCAGGAAGCTGGTCGCGCGCCACGCGGCAGGTGCCGCAGGTGCGGCTGTGAAAGACGATGAGCGACAGGCCCGGCGCGTCCAGCAGGTAGCGGTCGGCGGTGCTGTCGTTGAGTTCTATCTGTTCCATCGTGTCAGGTGCCTCAAGCGCCGCGCAGCACGCGGTCCAGTTCCAGCACCGACTGGTACAGCACGCGGGTGCCGTCCAGCAGTTGCGCGGGTTCGATCCATTCTTCGGGGCAGTGGCTGCGGCCGTTCAGGCAGGGGATGAAGATCATGCCGATGGGGCCGGTGGGCGCCATGTAGACGGCGTCGTGCCCGGCGCCGCTGGGCAGGCGCATCGACGCATAGCCGAGCTGGTCGGCGGCGGCCTTGACGGCGTCCATGACCAGCGGCGAACAGTCCGTGGGCTGCGCGCGACTGAGCTGCGTGAACCCCGCGGTCAGGCGCAGCGCCTTCAGGTCGCCGGCCACGCCGGCCATCAGCGTTTCCGGAAAGGCGTCCAGCACGGCATTGCTGTCGCTGCGCATTTCCAGCGTCATCTCGACCCGGCCCGGCACGGCGTTGGCCGCGTTGGGCGTCATGGCCAGCCGGCCCACCGTGGCGACCACGTAATGCGGATTGCCGCTGGCGGCGCTGGCCTGTTGGTGGGCGGCGTCGATGATGCGGGCCGCACCCACCAGCGCGTCGCGCCGGATGTCCATGGGCGTGGTGCCCGCGTGATCGGGCTGCCCTTCGACCACGATCTGCACCCGGCGGATGCCGACGATGTTGGTGACCACGCCGATCGGCAGCTTGCGGCTTTCGAGGACGGGGCCTTGTTCGATGTGCAACTCGACGAAGGCGGCGGTGTCGCCTGCGCGGCGCAGCGGGGCGTCCAGCGCCGACGGATCGCCGCCAATGCGCGTGATGCCCTGCGCCAGCGTCTCGCCTTGCGGATTGCGGGCGTTCAGCATGTCGGCGCTGAGCTGGCCGCACAACGCGCGGCTGCCCACGCACGAGATGCCGTAGTCGCTGGGTTCTTCCGACAGGAAGTCGATGACCTCGAAGGGGTGGTCGAGCGCGATGCCGTGTTCCTGCATCGTATGCGCGACTTCGATGCCGGCCAAGACGCCGATGATGCCGTCAAAGCGGCCGCCGCTCATCACGGTGTCGCAGTGCGAGCCGGTGGCGATGGGCTT
>DALZRX010000442.1:0-3816 GCA_032015805.1 Achromobacter sp. | reverse complement strand
CATGGCCTTGGCGCGGACGCGGCGCGGCGGCTCGGGCCGGGCCGGCGCCCCGGACGGCGTCTAGCCGCGGGTGAACGCCAGCGCGAATTCGTCGGAAAAAATGTCGGCCAGTGCATGGCGCAGGGCCGCGGCGCGCTCCACCCCATAGGCCGCCTCGAAGCGGTTCTGCGCGTCCTTCCAGAGCCGGCGCGATTCCGCCAGCTTGGCGCGGCCCGTCTCGGTCAGTTCGACCCGGCGGCTGCGGCCGTCCAGCGGGTCGCGCATCATACGGACATAGCCGTCGCGATGCAGGGGCTTGAGGTTGTGAGCCAGCGCCGACCGATCCAGCACCATGGCCCGGGCAAGGTCCGTCATCGACGGCGAACCGGCCCGCGCGATGTGCACCAGGATCGAATGCTGCGACACCTTCAGGCCGCAGGGCGCGAGGACCGTGTCGTAAAGCTGGGACACGCGGCGGGTCGCCTTGCGTAGCGCAGCGCCGTTACAGATGAGCGGGTCCGGAGGAAAGGCGGAGCCGAGGTGCGGGGCGTCGGACATGGCGAGCGGAAGGGAATGTCGGCGGGCAAGGATATAACGCTACTGCCGGGGGGAGTTCGCGTCCAGCCCGAGATTGACAGATATTGGCATATGCACGTAAATTTTGCCAACCTCCTCATCGGGCCTCACCATGCCAGCGACCGCCCCGCCCCGTCCCGCCAATGCGCGCTTGCATGCCATGCTTCACGCCCCCATCGCGCCCACGCTTGCGCGGTTGGCGTGGCCGAACATCCTGATGATGCTGGCCCAGTCGTCCACGGGCCTCATCGAGACCTGGTTTCTCGCGCGGTTGGGCACGCCCGTCCTGGCGGGCGTGGCGCTGGTCGTGCCGGTGCTGATGCTGATGCAGAACATGTCGCAGGGCGCGATGGGCGGCGGGATCTCCGCAGCGGTGGCACGCGCGCTGGGCGGTGGACGCCAACAGGAGGCGGACCAGCTCGTGCTGCACGCCGTGGTGCTCAACGCCTTGCTGGGCCTGGCCTTTTGCGTCCTGCTGCTGGCCTTTGGTCCGGCGCTATACCGCGCGCTGGGGGCCGAAGGCGAGGCGCTGGACGCGGCGCTTGCCTACTCCAACGTCATCTTCGGCGGCATCGTGTTGATGTGGCTGATGAACGCCTTCGCCAGCGTCATCCGCGGCACCGGCAACATGCTGGTGCCCGGCGCGGTCATCTGCGGCGGCGCGCTGCTGCTGGTTCCCCTGTCGCCTTGCCTCATCTTCGGATGGGGTCCTTTTCCCGCGCTGGGTGTGGCGGGCGGGGGCTGGGCGCTGGTGATCTACTACGGCGTGGGCACGCTGATTCTGGGGGCCTACTGCGCCAGCGGACGCAATGCCGCCAGGCTGGTGGCCAGCCGGTTGCACGCGACCCTGATGCGCAACATCCTGAGCGTGGGCGCGCTTGCCACGATCAATCCGCTCATGACCAACGCGCTGGTGGCGCTGACCGCCGCGCTGGTCGGCGCCTACGCGGGCGAGGCCGCGGTGGCGGGTTATGGCGTCGCGGTGCGGCTGGAATATCTGCTGATGCCGATCGCCTTCGGCCTGGGCGCCCCCATGGTGGCGATGGTCGGGTCCAACATTGGCGCGGGCCAGCCCGAGCGCGCCATGCGCATCGCGCTGACGGGCGGCGCGATGGCCTTCGTGCTGGCCGAGGCGATCGGGCTGACCGCGGCGTTCTTTCCCGAAGCGTGGCTGCGCCTGTTTGGCGCGCAAGACCACATGCTCCAGGCGGGCGCGGACTATCTGCGCACCGTGGGTCCGGTCTACGGCTTCTTTGCGCTGGGGTTTTCGCTGTACTTCGCCTCGCAAGGCGCGGGGCGGCTGAAGTGGCCCCTGATGGCGGGATTCCTGCGGCTGCTGATCGGCATCGGCGCGGGCGGCATTGCGCTGCACCTGACCGGCTCGCTGACCGTGTTCTTCGTCATCGCGGCCGTCGCGATGTGCGTCTATGGCCTGGTCATTTTTATCGCGGTCGCGTCGGGTTCCTGGTTCGGCCGCGGCCACCTGCCGGGGCGCCGGTTGTTCGCGCGGTGACGCCAGCCGGCACTTCGGCCGGATCAAAGGCGGCAGCATCCGCCGGATCGCCCACCGGCGCATCGCGCAGGGCGTACGCCACCAGTTCGGCCGCATAGGCGGGAAGATCGTCGCGCACGCAAAGGACCAGGTCCCGCGCGGCCCACGGATCCGCCAGCGCCACCCGGCTGACGCCGGACGCGCGGCCATAGCGCACCGCCGCCGCCCTCGGCACGATCGCCACGCCAACCCCCTGCCCCACCATCCGGCAGACGGCGTCGAAACTGCGCAACCGCACGCGGTAAGACAGCGCCTTGCCGCTACGCCGCGCGTGGTGCGCAATGTGCTCCTGCAACGCGCTGCCCTGCACCAGCCCCACGAATTCAAGGGCGGTCACGTCCTCAAGCCACACCTGCGGATGCGCGGCAAGCGGATGGCCGCGCGGCACGATCAGCGTCAGCGGATCGTGCCTGAAAACCCGCGTGCGCAGGCCATGCAGGTCGGCCGAGTCCGCCAGCACACCGATATCGCACGCGCCGGCCCGCAGCGCATCGGCAATCTCGTGGCTGAGCCGTTCTTCAAGGTCGACGGAAATGTGAGGATGGTCCTTGAGAAAGGCGCCCAGCACCGGCGGCAGGTATTCACTGAGCGCCGTGGTGTTGCAGAGCACGCGCACGTGCCCCTTGAGTCCGGCCCCGTAGTGGTCCAGTTCGCCACGCATGCGGTCGATCTGGCTCAGCACCAGCCGGGCGTGGTGGACCAGCGTGCGCCCGGCGGGCGTGGTCTGCACGCCGCGCGGCTCACGGACCAGCAGCGGCACGCCCAGCGCATCTTCCATGCCGCGGATGCGCTCGCTGGCTGAAGCCAGCGTCATGTGGGCGCGCGCCGCGCCGGCCGTGATGGAGCCGCTTTCATGCACGTTCAGGAACAGGCGCAGGTCGGTCAGGTCGAATCGCATGAAAAAGCGTAGCACGCGAGCCTCAGGCGCTTCCATAGCCTGGGTATGCCATATCCCGATAGGCGCGCCGCAAGGGGGCCGGCAGAATGTGCCCGTACCCCCACCGAAAGGCGACCACCATGAACATCGCAACCTTGCGCGCGACTACCGCGCGTTGGTCTGGCCTGGCCGTGCTCGCACTGGCGCTGCATGCCTCAGGCGGCGCCGAAGCGAAGACTGGCCTCAGCGGTCCCATCACGCCCGCTCAGCAATACGCGCTGGCGTTGGAAGCCCAGACCCAGGGCGACCACGCCGCGATGCTGGCGTGGCTTCGCGCCGCCGCGCGAGCGGACCACGAGCCCGCCCAACGGATGCTGGGCATGGTCCTGATCGGCGGCCCCGCGCTGTACGGTCCGCTGCAGACGGCGGACCTGTGCGAGGGACGCGCATGGCTGTTGCGCGCCGCGCGCCAGAAGGAAGGCCCTTCGCAGGACGTGGCCTATGCCCTGTTCGGCCGTCCCCGGGACGCCCTCACCGCGCACTGCGAGGCGGCATGAATCTTCTTGATCCCGCACTGCTGGCGGCCGTCGTCGCCGTCTTCGTCCTGGCCGGTGTGGTCAAGGGCGTGGTGGGCCTGGGCCTGCCCACCATCTCGATGGCGCTGCTGGCGCTGGTGATGGCGCCCGCGCAGGCGGCGGCGCTACTGATCGTGCCGTCGCTGATCACCAACCTCTGGCAGGCGCGGCCGTGGGTCACGTTGCGCGCGGTCCTGCGCCGGATTGCGGGCATGCAGGCGGGCGTCTGCGCCGGCACGATAGCGGGCGCGCTCTGG
>DALZRX010000441.1:0-3831 GCA_032015805.1 Achromobacter sp. | reverse complement strand
CGCGGCGCGCGCACCCGCTTCGACCGTCATGTTGCACAGGGTCATGCGCGCCTCGGCCGACAGCGTGGCCACGGCCTCGCCGCAGAACTCGACGGCATGGCCGCGCGCGCCCTGCGCGCCGATGCGATGCACGAGGTAGATCACGAGGTCCTTGGCCGACACGTGCGCCGCAAGCGCGCCGTCGATGCGAATCCGCATGTTGCGCGCCACGCGGTACACCAGCGTCTGCGTCGCCAGGATGTGCTCGACTTCGCTGGTCCCGATGCCAAAGCCCAACGCGCCCAGTGCGCCATACGTGGTGGTGTGGCTGTCGCCGCACAGCACCACCATGCCGGGCAGGATCATGCCGTGTTCGGGCGCGATGACGTGCTCGATGCCCTGCAATGGATCGGTGGTGTCAAAGAGCGCAATGCGTTGTTCGTCGCAGTTGCGCTTCAGGTTGAGCGCCTGGCGCGACGAGGCGTCGTCCGCAATCACGCGCAGTGCAGACGGCACGGGGTGGGTGGGAATGATGTGGTCCACCACGGCCATCTGCTGCCCCGGGCGCAGCACGTCGCGGCCCCGCGCGGCCAGGCCGCTGAAGGCTTGCGGGCTGGTGTACTCGTTCATGATGTGCAGGTCGACGTAGAGCAGCACGTGCTCGGCGTCGATCCGGGCCACCTCATGGCTGGCCACCAGTTTGTCGTATAGCGTCATGCCGGGCATGTCTGTGCTTCCTTGCTTGAAAAATGCGTGCGCGCTGCCGCTCAGTTCGCCACGATTCCGGCGTCCTTGACGATGCTGGACCAGCGCGTCATCTCGGCCGCCACCATCGCGTCCGTCTTGTCCGGCGCCGTGACCAGGGGCTCAAAGCCCTCGCGTTGCATGCGTTGCGTCAACGCTTCCGATTTCAGCGCCTTGGCCAGCTTGGCGTTCAGCGTGTCGATGACCGGTTGCGGCGTGCCGGCGGGCGCGCTGATGACGAACCAGGTGTTGAATTCGTAGCCCGGCAGGCCGGACTCGGCAATGGTCGGCACGTCCGGCAACAACGGCGAACGCGTCGTGCCGGTCACGCCCAGCGCACGCAGCTTCTTGCCGTCGACCTGGGGTTTGGCGGCCGACAGCACCGGAAAGCTCATCTGCACCTGCCCGCTGATCGTGTCGAGCATCGCGGGACCGCCGCCCTTGTACGGAACGTGCATGATCTGTGTCTTGGAAACGGACTTGAAGAGCTCCGCGGCCATGTGGAACGTGCTGCCCGTGCCAGCCGAGCCAAAGCTCAGATCGTTCGCGGGGCGTGCGCGCACATACGTGAGGAGTTCGCTCACCGAGGCGACAGGCAGCGAGTTGGTGACCGTCAGCACATGCTGTGACGTGCCAACCGTGCCCACCGACCGCAGGTCCTTCGCGGTGTCGAACGGCATGGTCTTGAAGAGCGCCGGGTTGATCGCCAGCGACATGGTGTTGATGCCCAGCGTGTAGCCGTTGGGCTCGGCCCGGGCAACGGCCGCCATTCCGATGTTGCCGGACGCCCCGGCGCGGTTTTCCACGATCACGCCCTGCCCCAGTTCCTTCGCCCAAGCGTCGGAGATCAGGCGGGCCGCGATGTCCACGCTGCCGCCCGGCGCGAACGGCACGATGAGTGTCACCGCGCGTTCGGGAAATGCGTTGCTGGCGGCGGCGGAATGGGCCCAACAGGAGGCGGCAAGGGCGGCGCACAATGCGCCGGTCAATCTGGCGATCTTCATTTCGGGGTCTCCTCATATGGCCGCGTCGTGCGGCTCTGTGTCGGTGAACCCAGTGTATAGGCCTGTTCCTTTCTTATAATTCGCGATATTTATAAATCTTTGTTAAATCCAATTTATAAATAGCCATGGACGCGCTTTCGGATCTCGCCTTCTTTTCACTGGTGGTCAAGCACGGCAATCTGTCGGCCACCGCGCGCGAGCTCGGCTTGACGCCGCCAGCGGTGAGCACGCGGCTGGCCAAGCTGGAGCAGCGCCTGGGCGTGCGCCTGCTGAACCGCACCACGCGACGCGTGAGCGTCACGCAGGAAGGCGAGCTGTATCTTGCCGAGGGCACCCGCATCCTGGCCGACCTGCAGGCGCTGGAACGGTCGGTGTCCAGCGCGCGCGCCCAGCCCCAGGGGCTGCTGCGCCTGAATGCGACATTCGGCTTCGGGCGTGCCCACATCGTGCCTGCGGTATCGGACTTTTGCCGCCAGTACCCCGACGTCGAGGTGCAGATGCGCCTGACCGACAGGCCACTGAACCTCATCGAAGAGAACGTCGATGTCGCGGTGCGGTTCGGCGACCTGCCCGACGCGCGCCTGACCGCGCGCAAGATCGCCTCCAACCGGCGCCTGCTGTGCGCCTCGCCGCGCTACCTGGACGTTCATGGCGAACCGCGCGCGCCCGGCGACCTGCAGCGTCACCGCTGCATCGTCGTGCGCGAGAACGACGTGGCCTACGGCACCTGGCGCCTGGAATCCGGGGCGCGGACCGAGACCGTGAAGGTGCGTGGCACGGTCAGTTCGAACGACGGGCAGAGCGCGCTGGAATGGGCGCTGGACGGACACGGCATCGTCATGCGATCTGAATGGGAAACGGCCGCGCACCTGCGCGCGGGCCGGCTGCGCGAAGTGCTGGCCGACTGGCGCACGCCGCCCGCGGATATCCACGCGCTGTATCCCGAACGGCTGAACCTGCCGGCCAAGACGCTGGCCTTTGTCGACTTCCTGTCGCGGCGCTTCGCGCGCCGCGTGCGGGCGCCGGGATCCGACGCCGCGGTGTGGTGAGACTTCAGATCTCGTCGATGGGCGTGCTGGAGGCCCCACCGGCGGCCGTTTTGTCGGCGTCGATCGCATAGCGGTCGCGCGTCCTGACATAGAAACTGGCCCCAAACCGGCCTACCGGAAAGTAATCCTGCAGGCGCACACGCCACGTCTCCGTGTCGATCAGCCCGTCGCGCGCATGCAGCCAACGCACTTGCCCGATGAAGATCTGGCGGCTTGCGGTTTCCATGGTCTCGAACAGGGTGCATTCGAAGGCCACGGGCGCCTGCACGATGCGCGGCGGCGCCACGCGGTGGCTGGGCGCGGCGTCCAGGCCCGCGTGCGCAAGTTCGCTGACATCGGACGGCAGGCGGTCGCCGCACCGGTGCATCTTTTCCGCCATGGCCTCGTCGGTCAGGTGCACCACGAATTCCCTGCCGCGCACGATGTTGACCGCCGTGTCCTTCAGCCCGCCGTCTTCCAGGCGATTGATGCTGACCATCACGATGGGCGGATCCTCGCCCAGCATGTTGAACATGCTGAACGGCGCGGCGTTGACCACGCCGGTCTCCGACAAGGTGGTGATCAGCGCGATCGGCCGGGGCACGATCAGGCTGGCCATCAGCTTGTAGCGCTGGTATTCGGTGATAGCGTCGAAGTCGATTTCCATGTCAGGCCAGTCCCAGCATCTGGGCAAGGGTTTGCGCGGGCTGCGGGCGCTCAAGGCTGATGCGCCGCTCCAGGTCCGCAAGGTGGGTGTCGTTGATCCGCACGGCTTCGGCCACGTCGCCGCGCTCCATCATGTCCACGATCAGGACGTGTTCGCCATGTTCGCAGGCGGCGTTTCCGGGCGGCTCGTACAGCGCCACGATGAGCGAACAGCGCGACACCAGTTCGGCCAGATAGCCGTGCAGGATGGTGTTGCCCGACAGCTCGCCCAGCCGGACGTGAAAGGCGCTGGCCTGCCGGGCCCATGCGGGTTGGCCGGCGCGATGCAGCAGCGCATGTTCGTCGCGCAGTTGCTTGCGCAGCGAGGCGTAGTCGGCGCGTGTCGCACGGGCCGCGGCCAGCGGCAACAG